>JALFHA010000258.1 GCA_022776785.1 Clostridiales bacterium
TCTGGGCGGCGTGGCGCTGTATCACGGCCAGCCGGTGACAGTCATCGGCACCAGGAAGGGCAGGACGCTGCAGGAAAACCTGCGCGCCAACTTCGGCATGCCCAGCCCCGAGGGCTACCGCAAGGCGCTGCGGCTGATGCGGCAGGCAGAGAAGTTTGCAAGGCCCGTGCTCGCCTTCATCGATACGCCGGGCGCGTACCCCGGCCGGGAGGCGGAGGAGCGCGGTCAGGGCGAGGCCATCGCGCAGAATCTGGCGCAGATGAGCCTGCTCGGCGTGCCCGTCGTCGCGGTGATTACCGGCGAGGGCAGCAGCGGCGGCGCGCTTGCGCTGAGCGTGGCGGATCGCCTGCTGATGCTGGAGAACACCTATTTGTCGGTTGTCAGCCCGGAGGGCTGCGCCAGCATCCTGTGGAAGGACGCGGGGCGCAGGGGCGAGGCGTGCGAGCGGCTGCGCCTGACGGCGGCGGACATGCGCGCCCTCGGCGTGGTGGACGAGATCGTGCCCGAGCCGCTGGGCGGCGCGCAGCGCGACCCGGCAGCCGTGGTGCGCGCGCTGGATGCGGCGCTTGTGCGCCAGCTCGAGGTGCTGCGCGGCCTGAGCCGCGGGGAGCTGCTCGAGCGGCGGTATGCGCGTTACCGGGCGTTTTGACGCGGGCGCTGCATGGCAGGGGATGGGGCAGCCTGCAAGGAAAGGGGCTGCGCGTGAAACGCCCGTCCGCCTGCTAATAACGGGAAAATGCTGCAATATGAGCGCTGCGGCGCGGGGAGGAACGACATGAGCGGCTTGAGGCTGTTGGGAACGGGCAGGGCACTTCCCTCCCGTCTTGTGACGAACGATGACATGAGCGCCATCGTGGAGACGAGCGACGAGTGGATTGCCTCGCGCACGGGCATCCGCCAGCGCTACTTCTGCGCGGAGGGCGAGAGCGCCGAGACGCTGGCCGTGCAGGCTGCGGAGCGGGCGCTTGACGACGCGGGCGTCGCGAAGGAGGAAATCGGCTGCGTGGTCTGCGCCACCTCGTCGGCGACCTACGCGATGCCGAGCATGGCCTGTCAGGTGCATCACGCGCTGGGGCTTGCGCAGAATATTCCCGTGATGGATGCAGGCGCAGCCTGCGCGGGCTTCCTCTACGCGGTGGAGATGGCCCGCTGCCTGACGCTCGGCGGCGCGGGGCGCTATGCGCTGGTCGTCGGCAGCGAGCAGATGAGCCGCGTGCTGGATATGACCGACAGGACGACCTGCGTGCTCTTCGGCGACGGCGCGGGCGCGGCGGTGCTTGCGCTCGACGAGGCGGCGGAATATGCCTCCGTGTTCGGCACAACGGGCGACATGGCGATCCGCTCCGGCGGCGTAAGCCACACCTGCATGACGATGGACGGGCAGGCGGTTTTCCGCTTCGCCGTGGCGACGATTCCGCGCTGCGTGCGCGAGCTGCTTGACAAGACCGGCCTGACGATGCAGCAGCTTGACTGGGTGGTGTGCCATCAGGCGAATGAGCGCATCCTTGACGCGAGCGCGCGCCGCCTCGGCTGCGCGCCGGAGAAGCTCTTTAAGAACCTTGACCGCTATGCGAACACGAGCGCCGCAAGCATCCCGATTGCGCTGGACGAGATGCGCGAGCAGGGGCTGCTTGCCGCGGGGCAGCGCATGGCGCTGGTGGGCTTTGGCGGCGGCCTGACATGGGCCGGACTGATGATGAGGAGCTGACGCGATGAAGCTGGCGTTTCTTTACGCGGGTCAGGGCACGCAGAAGGCGGGCATGGGCCGCGATCTCTACGGGGAATACCCGGCGTTCCGGGAGGCGTTTGACGCAGCGGAGCTGGATTTTGACCTGCATCGCCTGTGCTTTGAGGACCCGGACGGGCTGCTTTCGCAGACGCAGTACACCCAGCCGTGCATGGTCTCCTTTGCGGCGGGCGTGACGGCGGTGCTCATGCAGGCGGGGATTGTGCCGGAGTTTGCGGCGGGCCTGAGTCTCGGCGAGTACAGCGCGCTTGAGGCGGCGGGCGTGTTCACAGCGAAGGAAGCCATCGAGCTGGCGGCCTTCCGCGGCAGAGCGATGGCGAAGGCCGGCGAGGGGCATGAGAGCGCGATGACGGCGGTGCTGATGCTCGGGCGCGAGGCGCTGGAGGCGTGCTGCCGCGAGGCATCCGCGCTGGGCGTGGTGCAGATCTGCAACTACAACTGTCCGGGGCAGCTCGTCATCGGCGGGGATGCGGCGGCAGTCGCCCGTGCGGGCGAGCTGGCGAAGGCGGCTGGCGCGCGGCGGCTTGTGCCGCTTCGCGTGAGCGGGGCGTTCCATACGCCGCGGATGCAGCCCGCGGCCGAGGCACTGCACGAGCGCTTTGCGGCGCAGCGCTTCGGCGAGATGCGCTTTCCGGTGATCTTCAACTGCCTGGGCGACGTGCGCGGGGAGCAGAGCGTCGCAGAGCTGCTCGAGCGGCAGGTCGTTTCGCCCGTGCACATGGAGGAGACGATTCGCCGCCTGATGGCGCTGGGCGTGGATACCGTGGTGGAGATCGGCCCGGGGCGCGCGCTGTCGGGTTTTGTCAGCCGCACGGCGGGCAGCGCCATCCGCTGCATCCCGGCGGAGGATGTGCCGACGCTTGCCACCGCGCTGGCGGAGCTGACGGTGTGACGCGCGGAAAGGACGGCGGCGGCGATGAAATTCACCAAAATGCATGGGCTTGGCAACGATTATGTATATGTGAACGCCTTTACGGAGTGCGTGGAGCATCCTGAGGCGCTGGCGCGAAGGGTCAGCGACAGGCATTTCGGCGTGGGCGGCGACGGGCTGGTGCTCATCGCGCCGAGCGAGCGGGCGGATTTCCGCATGGTGATGTACAATGCGGACGGCTCGCGCGGGGCGATGTGCGGCAACGCCAGCCGGTGCATCGGCAAATACGTCTACGAGCGCGGCATGACGGATAAAACCGCTCTGACGCTGGAGACGGACGCCGGCGTGCGGGAAATGCGCCTTGACGTGCGGGACGGCCGCGTGCAGAGCGTGTGCGTGGACATGGGCGAGCCTGTGCTCGACTGTGCGCGCGTACCTTGCCTGCTGGGCGAGGGGATGGTGCTGCGCGCGCCTGTGGAGGCGCTGGGGCGGCGCTTTGAGCTGACGCCCGTGTCGATGGGAAACCCGCATGGGGTGATCTTCACGCCCGGAGCGATCGGCGACAGTGACCTGCGCCGCTATGGCGCGGCGCTGGAGCAGCACCCGGCCTTCCCGGAAAAAGTGAATATCGAATTCGTGACCGTGCTCGCGCCGGATCGCCTGCGGATGCGGGTGTGGGAGCGCGGCAGCGGCGTGACGCTGGCTTGCGGCACGGGCGCGTGCGCGGCGCTGACGGCATCCGTGCTCTGCGGCCTGAGCGAGAGGCGCGCGCAGGTGGAGCTGGACGGCGGAACGCTTGAAATCGAGTGGGACGAGCAAAGCGGGCATGTGCTGATGACCGGACCCGCGACGCACGTCTTTGACGGTGAGCTGAACGAACGAGGATGATCGGAAAGCGAGGCGGTTTCATGACGCTGCTGACGGAGGCGATTGCGTTCGCGGCCGGCGCGCACGACGGGGTGACGCGCAAGGGCTCGCGCGTGCCCTATATCGTGCATCCGATGGAGACGGTCGCCATTGCCGCGTCCATCACGGACGACGAGGAGGTGCTCGCCGCGGCGGCCCTTCACGATGTGATGGAGGACTGCGGCGTGAGCGAGCAGGCGCTTGGCGAGCGCTTTGGCGCGCGGGTGGCCGCGCTGGTGGCCTACGACAGCCAGACGCAGACGGGCGACCCGTGCCAGAGCTGGAATGAGCGCAAGCGGGAGGCCGTGCGCAGAATCGCCCGCGGCGGGCGGGATGCGAAGATCATCGCGCTGTGCGACAAGCTGAGCAACATGCGCGCCATTCACCGGGACTATCTGCGCGACGGGGAGGCGCTGTTCTTCCGCTTCCATCAGCACGACAAGCAGCGGCACGCGTGGTACTACAAGAGCTGCGTTGCGCTGCTTCAGGGCGAGCTGGGGGAGAGCGAGGCGTGGCGCGAGCTGGCCGCGCTGGTGGACAGCGTCTTTGGCTGCGTGGCGTGTACGGAGCCGCTGATGACCGCCGCCATGGCGGACGGAGAGGAGGAGGCCTGTGCGATATGACTGGCTGGACGGGGAGCTTCTGCGCCTGCCCGGCGTGACGCGCGATTTCAAGGCTGAGTGGAACTGGACGCGCTACATGGTCGGCGGCAAGCTGTTCTGCGCGCTCTGCCACGACGACGCGGGAGCGGACGTGTACATCACCGTCAAGCTCGAGCCGCTGCGCGGGGAGTTCCTGCGCGCGCAGTTCCCGGGGGACGTGATTCCCGGCTACTACATGAACAAGCTGCACTGGAATTCCGTGCGGACGCAGGGGAGCCTGCCCGAGGATATCCTGCGCGATATGCTCATGGAATCCTACCGTCTGGTGGCTGCGGGGCTGCCAAAGCGCACACGCGCGGAGCTTGGCATAGAAACCGCCGCGCCTGGCGCGCAAAAGCGCGAAATCCCTTGACAGATGCGGAAGAATCCTGTATCATAAATGGCTGGGTTAAGGAAGAACGGAGGGGCGGCGCGCGCCGCTTTCTCTTTGAAAACAGCGGATGCGGCGTCAGCCGGAAACGCTCAGGACCGTGCGGGCGCTGCCCGCAGAAAGGGGTTTAGGCTCATGGTGCGTACAATCGTCGGCGCGAACTGGGGCGACGAGGGCAAGGGCAAGATCACCGATATGCTGGCGGCGGAGTCCGACATCGTGGTGCGCTTTCAGGGCGGCGCGAACGCCGGGCACACCATCATCAACGATTACGGGCGCTTCGCGCTGCACCTGCTGCCCAGCGGCGTGTGCAGCCCGAACGTGGTGAACATCATCGGCCCGGGCGTGGCGCTGGATATCGAAGCCTTCCTGCGCGAGATGGAGGACGTGGTGTCCAAGGGCGTGCCGCAGCCGAAGATCCTCGTCTCCGAGCGGGCGCAGGTGCTCATGCCTTACCATGTCGAGTTTGACGAGCTCGAGGAGGAGCGGTTGGGCAAGAATTCCTTCGGCTCCACCAAGTCGGGCATCGCGCCGTTCTACGGCGACAAGTATCAGAAGATCGGCCTGCAGCTCTGCCAGCTCTACTACCCGGACGTGCTGCGCGAAAAGCTCGCGCACGCGCTGGACATCAAGAACGCGCTGATGGAGCACCTCTACCACAAGCCGCCCATCGACCTTGAGGCGCTGATCGCTCAGATGACGGAGCTGGCCGAGCGCATCCGCCCCTATGTGGCGGATACGGACGAGTATCTGATGAACGCCGTGCGAGAGGGCAAGAACATCCTGCTGGAGGGTCAGCTCGGCACGCTGCGCGACCCGGATCACGGCATCTACCCGATGGTTACCTCCTCCTCGCCGCTGGCGGGCTTTGCGCCGGTGGGCGCGGGCGTGCCGGTGTGGTCTATCAAGGAGATCATCGCCGTCACGAAGGCGTATTCCTCCTGTGTGGGCGCAGGCCCTTTCACCACGGAGATCAAGGGCGACGAGGCGGAGGAGCTGCGCAAGCGCGGCGGCGACCGCGGCGAGTACGGCGCGAAGACCGGACGCCCGCGCCGTGTGGGATGGTTTGACTGCGTGGCTACGCGCTACGGCTGCGAGATGCAGGGCGCGACCGAGGTCGCGCTGACGAACATGGATGTGCTGGGCTATCTTGACGAGATCCCGGTCTGCGTGGCCTACGAGTGCGACGGCGAGCGCGTGGAGCGCTTCCCCGTCACGCCGAAGCTGGAGAAGTGCAGGCCGGTCTATGTGACGCTGCCCGGCTGGAAGTGCGACATCCGCGGCATCAAGCACTTTGAGGATATGCCCGAGAACGCGCGCCGCTATGTCGAATTCATTGAAAAGCAGATCGGCTGCCCGATCAAAATGGTTTCCAACGGCCCGCGCCGCGAGGAAATGATGTACAGATAACCGGCGTGCCGCAGGGCTTTCGGGCGTATGCGGCGCACGGATGAACCATGCGAGGGAGGAATTTGCCATGAAGCGCGCTGCCTGCTATTGCCCGGCCGTGCCCTGTGTGCTGTTCCCTTTTTTCGCCGTTTGTGCAAACAGCCGCCTTTTGGCGGCTTTCTTTTTGCGGAGCGCCGATGGGTGCCGCGCTTGACGCGCTCCGGCGTTTCGTGTATAATATGCAATGATTTTCGCTGATATACAATGATTATTCATGTTTTTTGCAAAGAGGGAGAATGCTGATGGCTACTTTGATTCTCGAGGATGGTTCCTGCTACGCGGGGACGCTGTTTGGACGCAGGACCCCTGTGACGGGCGAGGTGGTCTTTACCACGGGCATGACCGGCTATCAGGAGACGCTGACTGACCCCTCCTACTGCGGGCAGATTGTGTGCATGACCTATCCGCTGATCGGCAATGTGGGGATCAACGACCTGGACAATGAGAGCGAGCGCGTGCGCCTGCGCGGCTTCGTTGTCTCCGAGCTGTGCGACACGCCCAGCAACTGGCAGACGAAAAAGACGCTGGACGCCTACCTCGACGAGCAGGGTGTCACCGGCCTGTGCGGCGTGGACACGCGCGCACTGACCCGCCATGTGCGCGTGTTCGGCACGCTGCGCGGGCGCATCGTCGAGGGCGAGCCGACGGAGAATGATCTCGCGCTGGCGAAGGCGTGGGAGATGCACGATCAGGTGGCGCAGTGCACCTGCAAAGCGCCCTACAGCGTGGGCGAGGGCGAGCTGACGATCGCGGTGATGGATTTCGGCCTCAAGCAGGGTATCCTGCGCTCGCTCACGCGGCGCGGCTGCGCGCTGCGCGTCTATCCTGCCGACACGCCCGCAGCGGCGATTCTGGCGGATGGCTGCGACGGCGTGATGCTCACCAATGGCCCGGGCGACCCGCAGGACAATCCGCAGGCCATTGCGGCCATCCGCGAGCTGATGGACAAAAAGCCCGTGTTTGGCATCTGCCTCGGCC
>JALFHA010000293.1 GCA_022776785.1 Clostridiales bacterium
GCTGCTCTACTGGCTGCGGGAGACCGGCATCGATGGCTGGCGCTTTGACGTGGCGGATGAGCTGGATCGCCATGCCATCGCTTGGTGGCGAGAGGAAATCAAGCGCGAATTCCCGCAGGCCGTGCTGCTGGGTGAGACGTGGGGCGACGCCTCGCGGCTGCTCGGCGCGGACGGCTTTGACACGGCGATGAACTACCTGTTCCGCGACGCGGTGACCGACTGCTTTGCCCACGGGAGCATGGGCGTGAGTGAGCTTTCCCGACGTCTGAACGGTATGCTGATGAAGTATACGGGCCCGAACGGACATGCCATGTACAACTGCCTGGGCAGTCATGATACGGCGCGTTTTCTGACAGAGGCGAAGGGGGAAACGTGGCGGCTCAGGCTGGCGATGGCGCTTCAGATGCTCTTCCCCGGTGCACCGGCGATTTACTATGGCGACGAGCTGGGCATGACCGGCGAAAATGATCCGGGCTGCCGCGGCGGCATGGCATGGACGCAGCCGGACAAAGACTTGCTGGCCTGGCAGAAGGAGCTGATCGCCCTGCGCAAGGCGCATTCGGCGCTGCGTACAGGCAGCTATACGCCGCTGCTGGCGGACGATGAGAGGAGCCTGCTTGCCTTTGCCCGGGGCAATCAGGAGGAGGAGCTGCTTGCGGTGTTCAACATCGGGGATCGGGCGCAAACATGGGATTGTGCGGGAGAATTCGTGCACGTTCTGCCGCATTCCGTCCATATTCACTGTCGACCTGTTCAGAAGGAGGAAAAACCATGCGTACAAAAACCCTCGTGGCGATCATCGCCTGTCTGATGCTGCTGTGCTCCTGCGCGCTTGCGGAGGACGTCACCATCCAGTTCTGGCACCATTACAGCGCTCAGTCTGCGGAAAATGAGACGCTGATGAACGTGCTGATCCCCGCCTTCGAAGCGGAGAATCCGGGTATCAAGGTCAACGCCGTCTCCCATGAGTGGGCGGAGCTGCACGACAAGGTGCTCGTCAGCGCAAAATCGGGTGTGCTGCCCGATGTGGCGCGCTGCGACATTGCGTGGCTGCCGGAGTTCCAGAAGATGGGCATCCTGACCGCGCTCGACGAGGAAATGGAAGACTTTGCCGCGGTCAGCAGCACGCTGCTGGACAGCGCGATGTCCACCGCGGTGATCGACGGACATGATTACGCGTTGGCGCTGAATACGAACAGCAAGATCGTGTTCTACAACACGGCGATGCTGGAGGCGGCTGGCGTGGATATGCCTGAGACGATGGAGCAGTGGTGTGAGGCGCTGCGCAAGCTCAGCGGTGAGAATGCAAACGGTCAGCAGATTTGGGGCTGGAACGAGCCTGCGCTGGCTGGCTGGAATCTGTGCCCGTTCATCTGGAGCTTCGGCGGCAGCCTGACCAACCCGGAGCAGACCGTCGCCACCGGCTACATCAATGGACCCGCATCCGTGAAGGCCATCGAGACGTTCGCCCAGCTGGTGCAGGAGGGCTGTATCACGGGCTTCAACGCTGGCGATATCCCGATGACCGACGGCTTCGGCACCGGGCGCTATGCCATGATGCTGGAGGGGCCGTGGAAGTCCGCGGAGCTCGCCGGCGCGTATCCTGACGTGGCCTACGGTACCGCGCCCATTCCCGCCGGCGAGGGTGGCAGCATCTCCGTGCTGGGCGGCGAGGATATCGCGATGTTCGCAACCGCCAACAAGGAAGCTGCGTGGAAGTTCATGCAGTTCATGACCGGAGAGTTTGCCCAGACCGAGATGGCCAAATGCGGTCAGATTCCGGTGAACAAGGCGGCGCTGGAGAGCGAGACGGTGAAGAATGCGTCCTACGCGCCCTTCATTGAAGCCATTCAGACGGCAAAGGCCCGTCCGACCGTGGCCGCATGGAGTGAGATGGATAACGAGCTGACCATGGCTGTGACGGCAGTCGTTGCAGGCGAGAAGACGGCGCAGGAGGCGCTCGATGAGCTGGCCGCCCAGTGGGATGAGCTGCTCAAGTAAGGATTTCTGCGGCGGCGGAGCGAATGGCTCCGCCGCCCATTCTGAGGTGAGAACATGAAATTCCGTGCCCAACGAGCGCAGATCGCGCTTCTGCTGACGCCGGGCCTGGCGATCTTTGCGCTGTTCACTGTCTATCCGATCATCCGGCTATTTTGGATGAGCCTGTGCGACATGAGCTTTGCTTCGATGCTGGAGCAGCCCTTTGCCGGTCTGGCTAACTACCGCGAGGTATTCCGGGATCCGACGTTCTGGACGGTCTTTGTCAATAGCCTGGTGTATACGGCGGTGACGGTGCCAGGACAGATGGCACTGGGCCTCTTTATCGCCATTCTGCTTCAAGGCATCAAGCGCTTCAGCGTCACCTTCCGGGTAATCAACTACCTGCCTGTGGTGACCTCGTGGGTGATTGCCTCTCTGGTCTTCCGCTATATCTTCAACACGGAGGGTCTGCTGAACTACTTCCTTTGGAAGGTGCTGGGTGTGACCTCCGGCAACATCCGTTGGCTGGATACGAGGTGGA
>JALFHA010000329.1 GCA_022776785.1 Clostridiales bacterium
TGGTATGGCGCACCTTGTCAAGCTCCTCACCCTTGAGGAAGTAGCAGCCGCGGCGGATGAACTCGTCCTTCACCTCGTCGTAGACGGGCGCGAGCACGGTCACGCTCTGCTCGGAGGCGCAGATCATGCCGTTGTCGAATGTCTTGGAGTGGATGATCGAGCTGACGGCCATCTGCACATCCGCCGTCTCATCGATGATGACAGGGGTGTTGCCTGCGCCCACGCCGAGCGCCGGCTTGCCGGAGGAATACGCCGCGCGCACCATGCCCGGGCCGCCCGTGGCGAGGATGATATCCGCCTCGCGCATGAGCTCGCCCGTCAGCTCGAGGCTCGGCTGATCAATCCAGCCGATGATGCCCTCCGGCGCGCCCGCGGCCACCGCCGCCTCGAGCACGACACGTGCCGCCTCGATGGTGCAGTTCTTCGCGCGCGGATGCGGGCTGATGAGGATGGCGTTGCGGGTCTTCAGGCACAGCAGCGCCTTGAAGATGGCCGTGGAGGTCGGGTTGGTCGTCGGGATGACGGCCGCCACTAGGCCGATGGGCTCCGCGATTTTGCGGATGCCGAACGCCGCGTCCTCCTCGATCACGCCGCAGGTTTTGGTATCGCGATAGGCATTGTAGATGTACTCAGCAGCATAGTGGTTCTTGATGACCTTGTCCTCCACGATGCCCATGCCGGTCTCCCTGACCGCCATCTTCGCCAGCGGAATGCGCGCCTTGTTGGCCGCCATCGCCGCCGCAAAGAAGATCCTGTCCACCTGCTCCTGCGTCATGGCTGCGAAGGCGCGCTGCGCCTGACGCATCTGCTTCATGCGCGCGGCAAGCGTCTCCACGCTCGTTACCGTGATGGTTTCCTGCATTGAAGTCATCCTCCTGAAAGCCTCAAGATCGTCGGTTGATTGTTAATTGATTGACAATCACATTGTACTTCAATGAGTGAAATTTGTCAATTCTTTATCAAGGATTCCCGTTTCCAAACTTATCTTCCCGAATTTGTCGATATTGGAAGGAAAAAAAGTGCGATCTGAGCCATGGCTCAGATCGCGTTTGTTGCGAATATGCACGACGCAGCGCTCATTTACGATATTTTTTCACAATATCAAGCACAGCCTCCGCGACGTAGGCGGCGTTTTCACGGCCGAGCGCGGAGTAGAGCGGCAGGGAGATTTCGCTCTCGGAGAAGGCGTAGGCACGGGGGAAATCCTCGCTGCGGTAGCCAAAGCGGCCCACATAGGCGCTCATCGTGTGCAGCGCAATGAAGTGGACGCTCACGCCGACGTTGCGCGCCTTGAGCTCCTCAATAAACTGGTCACGCGAGATGCTCAGGCGCTCCGGCACGATGCGCAGGATGTACAGGTGGCGGCTGTGGTGGCAATACGCCGGGGTCTTTTGCAGGCGCAGCTCCGGCACGCCGGCAAACGCCTCCTCGTAGACCTGCACGGCCTCAAAGCGGCGGCGCTGCATGTCGTCCATGCGGGCAAGCTGCGTGAGCGCCAGCGCGGCCTGAATGTCGAACATGTTGTACTTGTAGCCCGGCTCCTCGATATCGTAGCGCCAGGAGCCGCCCTTGCCGTAGCGGTTCCACGCGCCCGCGCTCATGCCGTGACAGGAGAGCACGCGCGCCCTTGCGGCGATTTCATCGTCGTCCGTGATGAGCGCGCCGCCCTCGCCGCAGGCGAGGTTCTTCGTCGCATAGAAGGAATAGGACACCGCGCCGCGCGGATGGTGGCCGATGAGCTCGCCGTTATAGCGCGTCTCGACGGCGTGCGCCGCGTCCTCGGAGAGGAACAGCCCGTGCGCATCGCAGATTTCCCCGATGCGCCCCAAATCCGCCGCAAGGCCGGAGTAATGCACCGGCACGACGGCGCGCGTCCGGGGCGTAACCTTCTTCTCGATTTCGTCCGGGTCGATGAGGCCCGTGTCCGGGTCGATGTCCGCAAAGACGGGCGTCGCGCCGACGTGCAGAATCGTGTTGGCTGTGGAGGCGAACGTCAGCGGCGTGGTGATAACCTCATCCCCCGGGCCAATGCCCTGCGTCAGCAGCGCCAGATGCAGCGCCGCCGTGCAGGAATTCAAGCCGATGCAGTGCTTTGCGCCGACATACGCCGCGAACTGCTTTTCAAACTCCATCGTGCGAGGGCCCTTTGCCCACCAGCCGGAGCGCACCGCCGCGCCAACCGCCTCCACCTCCGCCTCCGAGATATCCGGCAGGCAGAAGGCCAACCAGTCCTTTCTCACCTGAAACTCGCCCATAGCATACCTCCGCCCGAAAGGGGCTTTCGTCTTTGAACAGCGCCGGTTGACAGCCGTGCGCCGGTTTTCTCTGTGCTGACTGCGGCATCGGGCATGGCAAAAATGCCCGCCCGCACTGGCATTATACCACGCAGCCGGGGCGCAGGCAAGCCCCCGATCCGGGCGCAAAGGGGCAACAGATTGTCAACCATCATTTCCCGCGCTTCGGTTTCTTCCATAGAAGCGCCCGAAATTGCACCCGTTTTTTGCATCATGACGCCAAACTCCTGCGCAAAAAGCGAAAAAAAGTTCATTTCAGGGGGTTGACAGCGCGTTTCTCCTGCGCTATAATGCACTCAATCAAACAAGCAAACCGCTTGAGGAAAGAGAAGTAGAAATCACAGCCTCTGGTCCAGAGAGCCGCCGTTGCTGCGAGTGCGGTACAGAGCCGATTTCAAATGGGCTTTCCGAGGGCCCTGTCAACGGGCATCCGCCTTACTAGACAGGGACGGGACGCAGACCCGTTATCAGGCTGCACCGTATGTTGGTACGGGGTAAGCGGGCCGAAAGGCCAATATGAGTGGCACCACGGAAAGATTTTTCCGCCTCATGTTCCCAGACAAGGGGACATGGGGCGTTTTCTTTTTCCTCCCCATTCCTCCGCTTCCCACGACTGGTCTCCCCGTCACGCGCGGCTCGCCGCGCCAGAAACGCGCGCCCATCCCGGGCGCAGCAAACAAGCAGGAGGTACCCATTATGAAGCGCATTATCTCTATCGTCACCGCCATCGCTCTGGTTCTCACCGCCGCCATCGCCTGCGCGGAGGGCTACACCATCGGCATCGGCCAGTTCGCCCAGCACGGGTCGCTGGACAACTGCTATCAGGGCTTCCTCGCCGGGCTTGCCGAGGCGGGCATCGTCGAGGGCGAAAACCTGACCGTCTCCTATCAGAACGCGCAGGCTGACATGGGCATCGCCCAGCAGATCGCCGCGCAGTTCGCCGCGGACAAGGTGGACATGATGGTCGGCATCGCCACACCGATGGCGCAGGCGTGCTTCAACGCCTCCGAGGGCAAGATTCCCACGATCTTCACCGCCGTGACCGACCCGGTTGCCGCCGGCTTTGTCAGCGAAAGCGGCGAGGCTGCGGGCGAGATCACCGGCACCTCCGACGCGCTGCCCATCGAGGCGCAGCTGAAGACCATCCGCGCGATGCTGCCCGAGGCCACGAAGATCGGCATCCTCTACACCACCAGCGAGGTCAACTCCGTCTCCGCCATCGAGGAATACAAGCAGCTCGCCCCGGCCTACGGCTTTGAAATCGTGGAATCCGGCATCAACACCTCCGCCGACATTCCTCTGGCGCTGGACGCGCTGCTTGGCAAGGTGGATTGCCTGAGCAACCTGACCGACAACACCGTCGTCTCCGCGCTGGCGCTGGTGCTCGACAAGGCTAACGCTGCCAAGAAGCCCGTCTTCGGCTCCGAAATCGAGCAGGTGAAGCTGGGCTGCGTCGCCGCCGAGGGTCTTGACTACGTGGCGCTGGGCAAGCAGACCGGCCTGATGGCCGCGAAGGTGCTCAAGGGCGAGGCGAAGGCCAGCGAGATCCCCTACGAGATCATCACTGAGCCGGGCCTGTACGTCAACAGCGAGGCGCTCTCGAAGTTCGGCATCGTGCTCAGCGATGAGCTGGCTGCCCGCGCGACTGAAGCCGAATAATCCCGCCTCCTTCTCCCGCCCCGCGGAGCATCCGCCCCGGGGCGGGTTTTCCCCCGCTTTCCGGTTTCTTCATCTTATAGGGATTGCTTTGCACCATCCCCATATCATCCTTCTTCGGAGGTTTTCCCATGTCTATCCTGCTGAGCGTGCTCGAACAGGGGCTGATCTACGCCGTCCTCGCTTTGGGCGTGTACATCACCTTCAAAATTCTGGACTTCCCGGATATGTCCGTCGATTCGTCCTTCCCGCTGGGCGCGGCGGTCACGGCGCTGATGATCTCCAACGGCATCTCCCCCCTGCTGACGCTCCCGGCCTCGCTGCTGGCGGGCGCGCTGGCGGGCGCGCTGACGGGTATCATCCACGTCAGGCTCAAGGTGCGCGACCTGCTGGCGGGCATCATCGTGATGACGGGCCTGTACTCGGTCAACCTCCACGTCGCGGGTCGGGCAAACGTTCAGCTCTTTTCCTTCAATACCATCTTTAAGAACGATTTCATCAGCTCGCTGCCCGAAGCCGTTGCGCCCTACGCGCCGGCGGTCATCCTCGCAGTCATCACGCTGGCGGTCAAGCTGCTGATGGACGCCTACCTCGCCACGCGCTCGGGCTTTCTGCTGCGCGCCACGGGCGACAACCCCACGCTCGTCTCCACGCTCGCGCAGGACAGCGGCAAGGTGAAAATCCTCGGCCTGTCCATCGCCAACGCGCTGGTCGCCCTCTCCGGGTGCATCATGTGCCAGTATCAGCGCTACTTCGACATCTCCATGGGCACGGGCACGCTGGTGCTGGCCGTCGCCTCCGTCATCGTGGGCACGCAGCTGCTGCGCGGCCTGCGCCGCCTGCGCACGACCACCGCCGTCGTCCTCGGCTCCATCCTCTACAAGGGCTGCGTGGCGCTCGCGCTGAGCTTCGGCCTGTCGCCGTTTGATCTCAAGCTCGTCACCGCCGCGCTGCTGCTGCTCATCATCGTCGTCGGAGGCAGAAAGAAGGTGAAGCGCCATGCTTGAGCTCGAGCACATTGTCAAGGTCTATCAGGGCGGCACGGTCAACGAGACGTGTCTGTTCAACGACTTCTCCCTCACCATCCCGGACAGGCAATTCGTCTGCGTGGTCGGCTCCAACGGCTCGGGCAAGACCTCGCTGCTCAACATCATCTGCGGCTCCATCCCCATCGACGAGGGCACCATCCGCATCGGCGGAGAGAACATCACCTCCATGCCGGAGCACAAGCGCCTGCGGCGCATCGGCCGGGTATATCAGGACCCCGCGCGCGGCACCTGCCCGTCGATGACGATTCTTGAAAACATGTCCATGGCCGACAACAAGGGCAAGCCGTTCAACCTGCTGCCCTGCGTCAACAAAAAAAAGACCGATACCTACCGCGCGATGCTTGCGCAGCTCGGCCTGGGTCTGGAGGACAAGATGGGTGTGCGCGTGGGCAGCCTCTCCGGCGGCCAGCGGCAGGCGATGGCCCTGCTGATGAGCACGATGACGCCCATCGAATTCCTGATTCTCGACGAGCACACCGCCGCGCTGGACCCCAAGACGGCGGAGATCATCATGCAGCTCACGGGGAAGATCGTCGCGGAGAAGAAGCTGACGACCATCATGGTTACGCACAACCTGCGCTACGCCGTCGAGTACGGCGACCGCCTGCTGATGATGCATCAGGGCCGCGCGGAGCTCGACCTGAGCGGTGAGGCGCGCCGCACCCTTCGCGTGGACGACCTGCTCAGCAAGTTCAACGAGATCAGCATCGAATGCGGCAACTGAGCCTTTCTGCCCGCCGGAGCCCGGCGGGCTTTTCTTTTGCCGCTGGACATCGCGTTCCCATCTTGTTATAATGAAGAGGCTGTTTTACCCGCATCATACTATTCTTCGATTAAAGCATTACCTTCCGGAGTTCTTACCTGATTAGCATAAGCTCACCGTCAGGTATCGCTTCGCTCCCTGACTGCTTTTGCATCATTTGCTTTGCAATAGGGATGCGTTGGGCTGCCGCCCAAACC
>JALFHA010000343.1 GCA_022776785.1 Clostridiales bacterium
GCAGCTGCGCATGGCTGCCCTTTTCCACGATGCGCCCCTGATCCATGACGACGATCTGGTCGGCATCCGGGTTGGTCGAAAGCCTGTGCGCGATGACGATGCTCGTGCGCCCCTTCATGATGCTGCGCATGGCGCTCTGAACCGCCTTCTCCGTGCGCGTATCGACGTTGGAGGTCGCCTCGTCGAGGATGAGGATGCGCGGCTCTGCGACAAACGCCCGCGCAATGGCCAGCAGCTGCCGCTGTCCCTGGCTGATGTTCGCGCCAGAGGCGGTCAGCATGGTATCCATCCCCTGCGGCAGACCGCTGAGCATCTCGCCGCACCGGCTCATGGAGACCGCATGCTCAAGCCTTTCCTGCGTCGCGCCGTCGCTGGCATAGGCCAGATTGGCGCGCACCGTGTCGCTGAAGAGCACCGTATCCTGGAGCACAATAGCCACGCTTCTGCGCAGGCTCGAGCGCGCCACGTCCGCGATATTCTGCCCGTCGATGCGGATTTCGCCGCTATCCACGTCGTAAAAGCGCATGAGCAGGTTCACGACGGTCGTTTTGCCGCTGCCCGTCGCGCCGACCAGCGCCACCGTGCGCCCGGAGGGCACGTCCAGCGTGAAATCCCGCAGCACGGGATGGCCGGGCTCATAAGCGAAGTTTACATGGCGGAAGGAAACCGCCGCCTCGCCGTCGCCGAGACGCTCTCCCGCAGGCTCCTCCGGCGGCTCGTCGAGCACGGCGAACACGCGCTCCGCGCCTGCCACGGCCGTCTGAAGCTGTCCATAAACCTGCGCAAGCTCGTTGATCGGCCGGCTGAACTGCTTGGCGTAGACGATGAACGCCGAGATCACGCCGACGGAGATGAACCCCTTAACCGCAAAATACCCGCCGAAGGCTGCGATGATGACAAAGCTGATGTTGCTGATGCAGTTCATCACCGGGCCCATGACGCCGCTGAAGACATCCGTGCGGATGCCCGCGCGCGTCAGCTCGTCGGAGGTTTTGCAGAATTCCTCCGTGATGATGTCCTGATGGTTGTAGGCCACGACCGTGCGATAGCCGGCGATCATCTCCTCCACCGTGCCGTTGAGCTGGCCCATGAGCATCTGCCGCCTGCGCGAAAAGCGGCGCACATTGCCCGAGAGGATCTTCGTCGCCAGCAGCGTAAGCCCCACCGTCAGCAAGCTCAGCAGCGCCAGCTGCCAGCAGGTCAGGAGCATGACGGTCGCCGTGCCCACAATCGTCAGCACGCCCGAGAACAGCGAGGGCAGCGACTGGGAGACCGTCGTGGAGATGTTCTCAATGTCGTTTGTCATGCGGCTCATGACATCGCCATGGGAATGCGTGTCCAGATACCGCACGGGCAGATCGACAATATGCCCGAACAGCTCGGCGCGCATCCGTCTGACGATCCGCTGGCTCAGCCGCGCGCTGAGCAGCCCCTGCGCAAGCTGGCTGAGGCTGTAGAGCATGTACGCCGCCAGCATCACGGCCAGCGCGGCGGACAGCCCTCCCGTCCGCACGCCCGCGATGATGTCGATGGCCCGGCTCTGCAGGCTGGGCGCGAGCACGCCGCAGAGCGTGCCCGCGATGACGACGGCCAGCATCGCGGCCACCATCGCCTTCTCCCGCGTGAAATAGGTCAGGATCCTGCGCAGGGTCTCGCCCGCGTTTTCGGCGTGCTCCACCTCCGCAAAGCGCGCGCCCCGGTTCATGCCGGGGATGTTGCGCTCAGCAAGCTTGCGGCCCGTCATGCTGCTCCTCCTCTCCCATCTGCGAATCGACGATCTCCCGATAGGCGGCGCAGCCGGCAAGAAGCTGCTCGTGGCTGCCGCACGCCGCGATGCGCCCGTTTTCCAGCAGCACGATTCTGTCCGCCCGGCGCACTGTCGCGATGCGCTGCGCCACGACGATCTTCGTGCTGTCCGGTGCGAGCCTTGCCAGCGCATCATAGAGCCTCGCCTCGGTCGCCAGGTCGAGCGCGCTGGTCGCGTCATCAAGAATCAGAACCGGGGCACGGCGCACGAGCGCGCGCGCAATGGACAGGCGCTGCTTCTGCCCGCCGGAGAGGCTCATGCCGCGCTCCGCGACGGGCGTGTCGTATCCATCCGGCGTGCGAAGGATGAACTCCTCCGCCTGCGCGGCGGCCGCAGCCTGCTCAATCTCCTCGCGCTGCGCGCCCGGACGCCCCCACGCGATATTCTCGCCGATGCTCTCGGTAAACAGCTCGCTCTTTTGCAGGGCAATGGCGATCTGCCCGCGCAGCGCCCGCTGGTCGTACTCGCGCACGTCCACGCCGTCCACGAGCACAGCGCCCTCCGTCACGTCATACAGCCGCGGGATGAGGCGCACAAGCGTCGATTTGCCGCAGCCCGTCGCGCCCATGACAGCCACCGTCTCCCCCGGCTCAATCGTCAGGCTGATGTGCTCAAGCACGCGCTTCTCGCTTCCGGGGTAGGCAAAGGAGACGTCCCTCAGCTCGATGCGCCCGCGCAGGGACTCTGTGTGCGCGCCGTCACGAAGCTCCGGCTCGCTGCCCAGCACCTCGCGCACGCGCTTCCACGAGGCCACGCCGCGGGAGATATTCTGAAAGAGCATCACCAGCATCAGGATGCCGCTCAGAAGCTGGGTGGTGTAGGTGATCGACGCCATGATGACGCCCGGCGTCGTCACGCCCGCCTGCACCAGCTGCGAGCCGGTCAAAAGGATCAGCGCCACAACGACGTTCATCAGCATGTTGACCGTCGGGTTCATGAAGGCAAAGAGCGTCAGCATGCTCAGCTGCGTGCCGGTCAGGGCGTCGTTCGCCTTGCCAAAGCGCGCCTTTTCATAGAGCTCCCGCACGCACGCCTTGATGACGCGGATGCCGGAGATGTCCTCCTGCATGATCGCGTTGATGCCGTCGAGCTGCACCTGAAGGCGCTCAAACATCGGGCCGGAGCGCAGCAGGCAGAAGGCCAGCACCGCCACAATCAGCGGAAATGCGGCGATCACAATCCGCCCGAACGCAGGATTGAGCCGGAGCATGAAGGCCATGCTGCCAAAGGTCAGCATCCCCGTGCGGATCATGCCGCGCACGAACAGGGACAGAAAGGTCTGCACCTGCGTGATGTCGTTCGTCACGCGGGTGACGAGCGAGCCCGTGCCGAAGCGGTCCATCTGCGGGAAGGAAAACGCCATAATCCGCCGGAAGCAGTCCTTGCGGATGTCGTTACCGATGCTCTGCGAGGCCGTCTGCGTGCAGAGGTTGTTCATCGAGCCGCACAGGCCGCCGAAGATCACCAGCGCGATCATCTGAAGACCCAGCCTGAGAATGACCTCTATATTCCCCGCGCTGCCGTTTCCCGCGCCCAGCACACCCTCATCCACGATGCGGCTCATGAGCGTGGGCTGAATCAGATCCATGCTCACCTCGCCGACCATGAAGGTGGCAGCCAGCAGCGCGAGCAGAATATACTTCTTTACATATTTCCACATGCTCATTCCCTGCGCTCCTGCGCGCCTTCCCCTCTGTACAGTCTGTCCCACGATTCGTTGACCCGCTCAAGCAGCCCGAGCAGCGTCTCCTTCTCCTGCGCGCTCAGGCAGTCAAACATCCTCGCCTGCCGCGCCATGCGCCGCTGCATCGCTTCCTGCGCCTGCTCCTCTCCGGCGGGGGTGAGGCGGATGTCCGTCGTGCGCCTGTCGCCCGCGCTGGGGCTGCGGACGATCAGCCCCGCCGCCTCCAGTTTCCCCAGCACCTCGCTCGCCGAGCCGGGCTGTATCCCCAGCTTCTCCGTGAGCGCGCTCTGCGTGATGACGCCGTGCTTGCGCAGGATGATGAGTATCCGCTTCTGGCTGCCCTTTCCCTCGGACACCGCGCGCAGCGTGTGCCCGATCTCCCTGAAATTGCAGACGAGACGGCTGCTGACGTCAGCCTCTCCTTCCAATCCGTTCATCGTCGATCCTCCGTTCAAATGTAAAGGTACCTACGCAGTTTACACCGGGCGGCGGCAGCTTTCAAGGTACCTTTGCAATTTGTTTTCAGACCGACTCAGCCCCGCGCAGGCGGCAAAAACGAATTCGCCCCGGAGAGGAATTGCATAAATCCGCCGCTGTTTCGCATCTTTTTTACACTGCCACGCCCTTTGTGAACGCTTATTTTGATTTTTTTGCAAATCCGGGGTTGTAATTCTCTGGATAATTCTGTATAATGCTCCTATCCACTTTTAAGGAGGCATACCCGGATGAAAAAGATTCTTGCATTGGCTTTGGTTCTCGTGATGTCCCTCGCGGCTGTGACCGCGATGGCCGACACCGTGAAGATCGGCGTTTTCGAGCCGGCTTCCGGCGACAACGGCGCGGGCGGCAAGCAGGAAGTCATTGGCATTGAATATGCCAATTCTCTGGTTCCTACCGTTGAAATTGGCGGCAAGACCTACGACGTCGAGCTCGTCATCGTCGACAACCAGTCCGCGACGGACAAGGCCGTCTCCGCGGCTCAGGAGCTCGTCGAAGCCGGCGTGAGCATCGTGCTCGGCTCCTACGGCTCCGGCGTGTCCATGGCGGGCGGCGAGGTCTTCGCCGAGGCGGAGATCCCGGCCATCGGCTGCTCCTGCACCAACCCGGGCGTCACGTCCCTGTGCGATTACTACTGGCGCGTCTGCTTCCTGGATCCGTTCCAGGGCACCGTCATGGCGAACTTCGCCATGGATGAGTTCGGCGCGAAGACCGCCTACGTCCTCAGCCAGCTCGGCGACGACTACACCACCGGCCTTGCCACCTACTTCGCCAAGGCGTTTGAGCAGATGGGCGGCACCGTTATCAGCGAACAGTTCACCGAGGGCACCTCGGACTACACCGCTTACCTGACCAACGCCACCAACGGCGGCGCGGACGTCATCTTCTGTCCGACCAGCACCACCGTGGCCTCCCTGCTCATCAATCAGGCGGCTTCCATGAACCTCTCCATCCCGCTGCTGGCCGGCGACACCTGGGAGTCCTCCGTCATCCTCGATGCAGCGAAGGGCACCAACCTGACCGTCTGCATGTCCACCTTCTTTGACGAGAACGACGAGTCCTCCACCATCGCAGCGGAGTTCGTTCAGGGCTTCAAGGCTTGGCTCAACGCCAACCCCGACAAGCTGACGAACAATGGCGGCAACGACATCGTGGCTGCTGTTTCCGCGCTGGGCTACGATGCCTACATGGTCGCCATCGAGGCGATCAAGGCTGCGGACTCCGCCGTCGGCGCGGACATCGCGGCCGCCCTGCCCTCTGTGACCACCACCGGCGTAACCGGCTCTAT
>JALFHA010000346.1 GCA_022776785.1 Clostridiales bacterium
CGGTATGCTTTTTTGATCTCCTCTTCCGAGGCGCTCTTGCCTACGCCCAGCACCTCATAGTAATCTCTCTTGTCTGCCACAGCAGTCACCGCCTATCTATTGCCGTCTGTCGCCGCCGCTTTCGCGCCTCCGATGTCATAGCGCGTCTGCATGGGCGCCGCGATAAACCGCGCGATGCCGCCGCCACGTCTGTGGCGGCGGCTGCACGCTATTGCTGTCTTGTGCGTTGAGCAGGCTCAGTGCACGTCGTAGTCCGCGTCGGCGGCGCCGTCGCTGGTCGCATCCTGCGCGTTGCCGGCCTGATAGCCGCCCGCCTGCGCGCCCGCATCCGGGCCGCCCGCAGCCTGCTGCTGCTGATAGATCTTGCCGAACACCGCGTAGACCTTCTGGGTGAAGCTCTCCATCGCGGCCTTGATCTGCTCGGCGTCGTTGGTCTCGCGCACCTTCTTGAACTCGGCCAGCTCGTTTTCTACGGTCGCCTTGTCCTCGGCGCTGAGCTTGTCGCCCAGCTCCTTGAGCTGCTTGTCGATCTCGAAGATCATGCTGTCGGCATGGTTGAGGGTCTCAACCTCCTCCTTGCGCTTCTTGTCCTCGGCGGCGTACTGCTCGGCCTCCTTGACGCGCTGCTTGATCTCCTCCTCGGAGAGGTTGGTGCTGGAGGTGATGGTGACCTTCTGCTCGTTGCCGGTGCCCAGATCCTTGGCGGACACGTTCACGATGCCGTTGCGGTCGATGTTGAAGGTGACCTCAATCTGCGGCACGCCGCGCGGCGCCGGCGCGATGCCGGTGAGCTGGAAGCGGCCGAGCGTCTTGTTGCCCGCGGCCATCTCGCGCTCGCCCTGCAGGACGTGCACCTCAACGGAGGTCTGGCCGTCCGCGGCGGTGGAGAACACCTGGCTCTTGGTGGTCGGAATGGTGGTGTTGCGGTCGATGAGGCGGGTGAAGACGCCGCCCATCGTCTCGATGCCCAGGGACAGCGGCGTGACGTCCAGCAGCAGCACGTCCTTGACCTCGCCGCCGAGCACGCCGCCCTGAATGGCCGCGCCGACCGCGACGCACTCGTCCGGGTTGATGTTGCGGTAGGGCTCCTTGCCGGTCATCTTGCGCACGGCCTCCTGCACGGCCGGGATACGCGTGGAGCCGCCGACCAGAATCACGCGGTCCACCTCGCTGGCGGTCAGGCCGGCGTCGCGCAGCGCGTTCTGCATCGGCGCGACGGTCGCGTCCACGAGGTCGCGGGTCAGCTCATCGAACTTGGCGCGGGTCAGCGTCACATCGAGGTGCTTGGGGCCGGTGGCATCCGCGGTGATGAACGGCAGGTTGATGTTGGTGCTCATCACGCCGGAAAGCTCGATCTTCGCCTTCTCGGCCGCCTCCTTGAGGCGCTGGAGCGCCATGCGGTCGGCCTTGAGGTCGATGTTGTTCTCCTTCTTGAACTCGGAAGCGAGGTAATCGATGATGCGCTGGTCGAAGTCGTCGCCGCCGAGGTGGGTGTTGCCGTTGGTGGCGAGCACCTCAAACACACCGTCGCCGATCTCCAGCAGGGACACGTCGAACGTGCCGCCGCCGAGGTCGTAGACCAGAATCTTGTGGGAATCTTCCTTGTCAAGGCCGTAGGCCAGAGAGGCGGCCGTCGGCTCGTTGATGATGCGCAGCACCTCAAGGCCCGCGATGCGGCCGGCGTCCTTGGTCGCCTGGCGCTGGCTGTCGGAGAAGTACGCCGGCACGGTGATGACGGCCTGCGTCACAGTCTCGCCGAGGTAGGCCTCAGCGTCGGCCTTGAGCTTCATGAGGATCATCGCGCTGATGTCCTGCGGGGTGTAGTCCTTGCCGTCGATGGCGATGCGGCGGTCCGTGCCCATGTCGCGCTTGATGGAGATGATCGTGCGATCCGGGTTGGTGACGGCCTGACGCTTGGCAACCTGGCCGACGAGGCGCTCGCCGTTCTTGGTGAAGGCCACGACGGAAGGCGTGGTGCGCGCGCCCTCAGCATTGGGGATGACAACCGGCTCGCCGCCCTCCATGACGGCGACGCAGCTGTTCGTAGTACCAAGGTCAATACCGATAATCTTGCTCATATATGATTCCTCCTGTCAGCTTTCTGTTGGATGGTAGTTAGCTTGCTGAAATTGATGTATGTGCTCGGGCCGCCCGAAGGCTCAGCCCGCGACAACCTTGACCATCGCGTGGCGGATCACGCGGCCGCCGAGCTTGTAGCCCTTTTGCAGCACCATGCACACCGTACCCGGCTCGCCCTCATCGGCTGTGCCCTGCATCACGGCGTTGTGGAG
>JALFHA010000384.1 GCA_022776785.1 Clostridiales bacterium
CCTGCTCTGAAACTGCTTTTTCTTTTGAACAATAAGGGAACATTGGGCTGCCGCCCAAACCTGCTTGAGGGATTTCATCCCTCAAACTCCCTTCTTCGCTTCGCGCTTATATTCGAGCTTTTAAGTGCAAGACAGTATAAGCCGAAGCGCTTCGCACATTTCATTCACGCATTTCAGCGAACCATGTCAAGGAGGAACCGCTTTCGTGATTTGTCCCAACTGCGGCCGGGAGCTGCCCGATACCGCGCGTGTCTGTCCGGGCTGCTCCGCCGTGCAGCGCGTATTCAGGCGCAGGCAGGCGGAGGTCAGCCTGCCCGAGGAGCAGGAGAAGGCCCGTGTGACGCGGCGCGTCGATCCGGACAAGGACACGGCCAGGCACAGAGGAGAAGCGCAGCAGGGCGGCCGGGCGGCAGGCAAGGCGCCTGACAGGAAGCCGGGACAGGAGGGCGCGAGGACGCATCCTTCAGCCAGCCGCCTGCCCGTAGGGCTGACCCGTCAGGCGGAGCGCGAGCAGGCCAGCGTGCGCCGCGTGCGCCATGCGCCCACCCGCATCCGCCGCAAGGTGGACGCGCGCCCTGCCATGCTCGAGCCGCCGATCTATCAGCGCTCGCACAAGCGTCTGCGGCGCGTGCTGCTGCTCATCGTGCTGCTGACGCTGTTCGTCGGCTCGGCCTGCGGCTATATGCTCTTTGGCTCGGAGGCGGGGCAGCGGCTCATGGCGCAGTGGGGCTGGGCTGTCGCGCGGACGGACGCCTATGTGACCTACGGCCGCGAGCTGCTCGAGCAGGGCTACTATACGCGCTCGCTCGAGCCGCTGAGCGTGGCCGTCGGGCGCGAGCCGGACAACGTGGACGCGCTGATCCTGATGGGGCAGGCGTATACCGAGCTTGGGCGCACGGAGGAGGCGAAGGCGATTTACGAATCGCTCATTCACGATATTGCGCCCGGCCATCCAAGCGCCTACCGCAACCTGATTCGCATCTATCAGAGCGAGGGCTACAACGCCGAAGCGCTGACGCTGATGAAGCAGGCCGCGGAAAACGCGACCAATCCGCAGGAATTCGAGGTCATGCTGCGCGAATACACGCCCACGGCGCCGACCTTCTCCTGGGAGGGGGGCCGCTACAACGAGGAGAAGGATTTGACCATCTCCATCCCCGAGGGGCAGACGGTTTACTACACGACGGATGGCACCGATCCCTCCGAGGCGGGCAGCATCTACACAAAGGATCTCAAGATCCATCTGGCGGAGGGCAAGACCACGGTCAAGGCCATCGGCTTTACGGCCAACGGCACGCCCAGCGAGCAGATCAGCGCGGATTACACCATCGTCATCCCCACGCCGGCAGCGCCGAAGGCGAATTACAAATCCGGTGAGTACAAGAAGGGGCCGAAGGTCTCCCTGCGCCCCGGCGACGAGGACGAGAAGGAAAACAAGAAGATCGTCGCTATCTATTACACGCTCGATGGGCGGCAGGCGACGACGGAATCCACGCTCTACACCGGCGAGCCGATTCAGATTCCCGCCGGGCGCACGACGCTGCGCGCTATCGCCGTATCCAGCAACGGAAAGATCAGCTATGAGATGCAGGTCGAGTACAAGGTGGAGGGCAACCTCAAGAAGCGCTTCTCCAGTGCGGATACGTTCAAAAACATGGAGCTCTACTCGACGGGCTACAACACCTTCACCAAGACGTGGGGCACGCCCGAAAGCTATGAGCTGCTGCCTCAGGAGCAGTGGTACAGCGCGGAGATGGAGAGCTATGAGGCCGTCTACGCATGGGGAACGGCGCGCTTTGTCATCAAGAAGGCGGGCGGCAGCCCCGTGCTCTACGCGCTCGACACGACGAACGAGAAGATGACCGCGCCGCGCACGACCAAAATCGGCATGAGCGGCAGCGCCGTGATGGACAAATTCCAGGATCTGGGCAATCCGGCGCTCGACGAGGACGGCAACCGCCTGCTCTACAACCTCAACCAGGCGGGCACGACGTTCGGCACCTACCGAAAGGAGGCGGACGGCTACGCCATCCACTACTACTATCCCGTCGGAGAAACCGGCGATATCTTCGTCGAGCTGTCGTACTATCTCGACGGCGAGGGCAATGTGGCGCGCATCGTCTGGCAGCGCTACATGGCCGAAACCGACGAGGGATAACGCTTGACAAAAGCCGCAGAAATCCCTATAATAAACAGGCAATACAATCCGCGATGAAGAAGAGAGCAGACGCGCCCTCGCGCCCAAAGAGAGCCGGGACAGGTGAAAGCCGGCGGCGGCGATGCGTCTTCAATGGCTTTGGAGCGTCCGCGATGAATGAAGCGCGGCGGCAGCCCCCGTTACAGGGCCATGAGGCGAGGGCTGTGTGCCCGTCGCAAAACAGGGTGGTACCACGAGCAATCGTCCCTCGCAGCAGCGGGGGACGTTTTTTAAGGGGAGGAAATTATGAGCGAAAAACCGACGTTCTACATCACCACGCCGATCTATTATCCCAGCGATAATCTGCACATCGGCCACAGCTACTGCTCCACCGCCGCCGACACGATGGCACGCTTCAAGAAGATGACGGGCTATGACGTCTTCTTCCTGACCGGCACGGACGAGCACGGCCAGAAGATTGAGCGCAAGGCCGCCGAGGCCGGCGTGACCCCGCAGGCCTACGTCGATCACATCGTGGACGGCATCAAGAAGCTCTGGAAGCTGATGGACGTGGAATACACCGACTTCATCCGCACCACCGACGAGCGGCATGTCAAGTCCGTGCAGAAGATCTTCAAAAAGCTCTACGATCAGGGCGACATCTACAAGAGCGAGTATGAGGGCTGGTACTGTACGCCCTGCGAGTCCTTCTGGACGGAGCTTCAGCTCAAGGACGGCTGCTGCCCGGACTGCGGGCGCCCCGTGGAGCGCACGCGTGAGGAGAGCTACTTCTTCCGCCTCTCCAAGTATCAGGACTGGCTCATCGATTACATCAAGACGCATCCTGACTTCATCCAGCCGCCCACGCGCACGGCGGAGATGCTCAACAACTTCCTGATTCCCGGCCTTCAGGATCTGTGCGTCTCGCGCACGTCGATCAAGTGGGGCATTCCGGTGGATTTCGATCCGAAGCACACCGTCTATGTGTGGCTGGACGCGCTGACAAACTACATCAACGCCCTGGGCTACGGCTCCGACGACGACAGCCTGTATCAGAAGTACTGGCCCGCGGACGTCCACCTCGTCGGCAAGGAGATCGTGCGCTTCCACACGATTATATGGCCGATCATGCTGCACGCGCTCGGCCTGCCACTGCCCAAGCAGGTGTTCGGCCACGGCTGGCTGGTCATCGGCGGCGGCAAGATGAGCAAGTCCAAGGGCAACGTCGTCGATCCGGTCAGGCTCTGCGAGCGCTATTCCTCCGATGCGGTGCGCTACTTCCTCATGCGAGAGATGCCCTTCGGCTCTGACGGTGAGTTCAGCAACGAGGCGCTCATCAAGCGCATCAACGCCGATCTGGCCAACGATCTGGGCAACCTCGTCAGCCGCAGCGTCGCGATGATTGAAAAGTACTTCGGCGGCGTCGTACCTGCCCCGGCGGAATACACCGAGCTCGACCAGAAGCTCATCGCGCAGGCGCAGGAGCTCTGGCAGAGCGTGGAAAAGAGCATGAACGCCCTCCAGTTCTCCGCCGCGCTGACGGAAATCTGGAAGCTCATCGGCGAGTGCAACCGCTATATCGATCTGACGACGCCGTGGATTCTCGCCAAGAACGAGGCGGATCGTCCGCGTCTGGGCACGGTGCTCTATGTGCTGCTCGAGTGCGCGCGCATCGTCGGCGTGCTCATCGCCCCGACCATGCCGCGCACGCCGGAGCGCATCTTCGCGCAGATCGGCGTGACTGACGACGAGCTCAAGACCTGGGAGTCCATCAAAACCTTCGGCGGCGTGAAGCCCGGCAGCACGGTGCACAAGGGCGAGGCCCTGTTCCCGCGCATCGACGTGGCGAAGGAGCTCGAGCTGCTCGAGCAGGAGAAGGCCGCCGCTGTGAAGGAAGAAAAGAAGGAAGAGCTGCCCGCGCCGGCAGACGAGGAGAAGACCGTCTTCACCCAGAAGGATCTCATCGCCTTCGACGATTTTGAGAAGATTCAGCTCGTCGTGGCGAAGGTGCTCAAGTGTGAGAAGGTGCCCAAGGCGGACAAGCTGCTCATGTCCACGCTCAAGGTGGGCGACACGGAGCGCATCGTCGTCTCCGGCATTGCCAAGTTCTACACGCCCGAGGAGATGGTGGGCAAGAAGGTCGTGCTGCTGGCGAACCTCGCTCCGCGCAAGATCCGCGGCGTGGAGTCCCACGGGATGCTGCTGTGCGCCGCCAACGCGGACGACAGCAAGCTCAGCCTGCTGACGGTCGATTCCGACATGGAGGACGGCTGCGAAATCGGATAAAACACACAGGCTCCCCTTGGGGAGCCTGTCTTTGAAGGAGAGGAAAGGAACATGGAGGAAGCGCAGCTCATCGGGCTGTTTGATACGCACGCGCACCCGACGGACGGCCGCTTTGATGCGGACAGGGAGGCGCTGCTCGCAAGGATGCGCGAGGGCAACATGCTGTGCATGTGCGTCGGAGCGGATATGGCCTCCAGCGCGGCGAGCGTGGAGCTGGCTCGCCGGGAAGCGAATATCTACGCCGCAGTGGGCGTGCATCCGCACGATGCAAAGACCTTCACGGAGGATGATGTGCCCGTGCTCACGCGCTGGCTGACGCAGGAGCCGAAGGTCAGAGCGTTGGGGGAAATCGGGCTGGATTACTACTACGACCTCTCGCCGCGCGATGTACAGCGCGAGGTGTTTGCGCGCCAGCTCGAGCTGGCCTATGCGCTTCATAAGCCCGTCATCCTGCACATCCGCGACGCGCACGGCGACACGCTGGATATCCTGCGCGCGCACAGCAGCGCCCTGCCGCCCTGCGTGGTGCACTGCTGCTCGGCAAGCTGGGAGAGCGCGAAAATTTACCTGTCTCTCGGCTGCATGATCTCCTTCGCGGGGCCGGTGACGTTCAAGCGCTCCACGAATTTGCAGGAGGTCGCAAAAAACGTGCCGCTTGACCGCCTGATGATTGAGACGGATAGCCCGTATCTCGCGCCGGAGCCCGTGCGCGGACGGCGCAACGAGCCGCCGAACGTCGGGCATATCTGCCGGTTCATCGCCGGTCTGCGCGGAATGGACGCGCAGGCGCTGTGCGATGTGACGCGGGAGAACGGAAAGCGGTTTTACCGGATTTCCTGATAACCAAAACTGGGAAGCGCCGCACCCCCGGACAGGGATGCGGCGCTTTTGACATGCGGGAAATGCTTTGCATTCTGCGGTTATCCAATCAGATGCTCGATGAGAATCTTGAGGCCCATCGCGATGAGCACCACGCCGCCGAAGAACTCGGCCTTCGACTCGTACTTGCTGCCGAACAGGCTGCCGATCTTCACGCCGGCGATGCAGCAGACGAAGGTGATGATGCCGATGAACGACACAGCGGGCACGATGTCCACATGCAGGAAGGCGAACGACACGCCGACGGCTAGCGCGTCGATGCTGGTGGCGACGGCCAGCGGCAGCATGGCGCGGGGGGAGAAGTCCGCGCCGGATTTATCGTCCTCCTCGCCGCCGCAGGCCTCGCGAATCATGTTCGCGCCGATGACGGCCAGCAGCACAAAGGCGATGTACGGCGCGATGGATGTAACCAGCGACTCAAACCGCGAGCCGAGCAGGTAGCCAATCAGCGGCATGGCGGCCTGAAAGACGCCGAAGTACAGCCCGCAGGTGAGCATGTGGCTCAGCTTACAGCGCTTGACGGATAGGCCCTTGCAGATGGAGACGGCGAATGCGTCCATCGACAGGCCGACAGCGATGACGAACAGTTCCCAAAGGCTCATATTCTTCCTCCGTTTCATGGGATGCGGCAGAAAAAGAAAAAAGACCAATCTGCCGCCACAGCGAATCAGATTAGTCTCGTCATTTCATATAAAGCCAGAGGCAAGCCCCAGTATGTTGGCCTTATCACGCCCGGATGGACGCTGACTACTCCCTAATGCCCTGTTATTATACGGGAGAAGCAGAGGGTTAGTCAACGCTAATTTATATGAAAAAATGCCGCCGCGCACACAGGATGCGCGGCGGGGGAGGGGCTTAGCGTTCCTCACGGAAATAGGCGAGGCCAAGGCTTGCCGGGGGCTGATCCTCGCGCTTCTTGCGCAGCGAGGTGACGACCAGCACGACGATGGTGACGACATAGGGCACCATCTGAATCAGGTCGGTGACGTAGCCGGGGACGGAGATGCCCAGCAGCGTCGGCAGGAACTGATAGAGCCAGTAGAGCAGGCCGAAGAGGTAGGAGCCCCAGATGGCCGCCAGCGGCTTCCACGTCGTGAAGATAACCAGCGCGACGGCCAGCCAGCCCAGCGCCTCGATCTGACCGGTGGTGGCCCAAATGCCCTGATTGTAGTCGAGCACATAGTACACGCCGCCCAGACCGGAGATGCCCGCGCCCAGACAGGTCGCCAGATACTTGTAGCGCGTGACGGACACGCCTGCCGCGTCGGCGGTGGCCGGACTCTCGCCGATGGCGCGCAGGTTCAGGCCCGCACGGGTGCGGTTGAGGAAGAAGTGCAGCACGAAGGCCAGCACGATGGCCGCATAGACCATGAAGCCGTAGCCGAAGACCGTCTGTCCGAACACGCCCATGCCGGAGAGCACGGGCAGCTTCGTCTGGAAGGTCTTGTAGACGAGGCTCTGCGTCGCCGTGCGGCCGTTGAGGATGTACACACCGAAGAAGTTCGCCACGCCCATGCCGAAGGTCGTCAGCGCGAGGCCGGTCACGTTCTGGTTGGCGCGCAGGCTGATGGTGAGGAAGCTGTAAATCAGGCCGCCAAGCATCGCCGCGAGGAACGCACACACCAGCGCGAGCGCGACGCAGAAGACCATATTCGGGTTGGCAGCGGTATTCTCGTAGATATATGCGCTGGCAAAGCCCGCGAAGCCGCCCAGATACATGATGCCCGGCACGCCGAGGTTTAGGTTGCCGGATTTCTCGGTGATGATCTCGCCCAGCGCGCCGTACATGATGATCGTGCCGAAGGGGATGGCGCGCAGAATCCATGCGATAAGCGTATCCATCAGCGCACCTCCTTGTGATGGCCGCGCAGGACGACCTTATAGTTGATGAAGAACTCGCTGCCCAGAATGCAGAAGAGGATGATGCCCGCGATGATGTCCGAGGCGTAGTCGTTGAGGTTGTAGGCGGAGGCGATTTCCGCTGCGCCCTTCTCTAGGAAGATGAGCAGGAAGGAGATCAGCGCCATCGTGAAGGTGTTGAACTTCGCCAGCCACGCGACGATGATGGCGGTGAAGCCGTTGCCGCCCGCCGTGCCGGTGGAGATGGTCTGGTCACGGCCGCCGACGATGAGGAAGCCCGTCAGGCCGCAGAGCGCACCGGAGAGGATCATCGTGCGGATGATGACGCGGCCGACGTTGATGCCCGCGTAGCGCGCGGTATTCTCGCTCTCGCCGACGACGGCGATCTCATAGCCCTGCTTGGAGTAGCGCAGGTAGCAGAAGACGAGCACCATCAGCACGACGACGACGATCAGGTTGATCGTGTAGCGCTGGCCGAAGAGCTGCGGGAACCAGCCTGCCTTGGTCTTCATGTTCAGCTTGCCCAGACCCGACGCCTGACCGCGCCAGATGTTGACGCAGCAGGCGACAATCTGAATGGCGACGTAGTTCATCATCAGCGTGAACAGCGTCTCATTGGTGCCAAAGCGCGCCTTGAACCACGCGGGAATAAAGCCCCAGAGCGCGCCCGCAAGGATGCTCGCCGCAAGCATCGCGGCAAAGAGCAGCCAGCTGCTTACGCGCCCGCCGAGATTCACCATCACGGCGGCCGTCGCCAGGGCACCCATGAGCACCTGACCCTCCGCGCCGATGTTCCAGAAGCGCATCTTGAAGGCCGGCGCCAGCGCGATGCCGATGAGCAGCAGCGAGGCGAGGTCGCGCATCGCCCAGGAGAAGCGCATCGACGTGGAGAACGTGCCGCCGATCATCACACCGTAGACGGAGAGGGGATTGAGCCCGGTGACAAAGTAGATGAACAGCGCGTCGATGACGAGCGCCAGCGCGATGGCCGCCAGACGCACGGCGATCTTGCGCCGGGTGGAGGGCACCTCGCCGCGCTTGATGACGCGGATGAGCGGCTCGTGCGCCGCATGTGCAGCAGAGGTCATCAGGCAGCGCCTCCTTTCTCCTGAAGCCGGGTCATCAGCAGGCCGACCTCTTCCTTGTTCGTTTTGCGGCCATCGACGACGCCGTTGTTCCTGCCGCCGCAGAGCACGAGGATGCGGTCGCACAGGTCGATGAGCACGTCGAGGTCCTCGCCGACATAGATGATAGATACGCCCTTCTTCTTCTGCTCGTTGAGCAGGTGGTAGATGGTGTAGCTGGTGTTGATGTCCAGTCCGCGCACGGCGTAGGCGGTCATCAGCACGGACGGGCTCGCTGCAATCTCACGGCCGACGAGCACCTTCTGCACATTGCCGCCGGAAAGCCGGGACACGGGGGTGGAGATAGACGGCGTGACGACGGCCAGCTCCTCCTTGATCTCCTCGGCGAGGTGGCGCGGCGCGCGTCTGTCCGCGATGGGGGAGCGGCCCGCGCCGTAGCTCTTGAGCATCATGTTGTCCACCATGCCCATCGAGCCGACCAGGCCCATGCCCAGCCGGTCCTCCGGTACGAAGGAGAGGTGCACGCCCATGTTGCGGATGTCGCGCGGGGTCTTGCCGATGAGCTGCTCGGCGGTGGAGTCGCGGTCGTCGTCGGGGAAGTAGACGACGCTCGAGCCCGCATCCGCGTTTTGCAGACCGGCGATGGCCTCCAGCAGCTCCTTCTGGCCGTTGCCGGACACACCCGCGATGCCCAGAATCTCGCCGCTGAACGCCTCGAAGGACACGCTGTCGAGCACCTTGACGCCCTCGGCATTGGTGACGCTCAGGTTGTGCACGCTCAGGCGGAGATGGCGGTTGACCGGCTCGGGGCGCTCGATGTTCAGCTCGACCTTCTTGCCGACCATCAGCTCGGTCAGCGAGGCCTCGGTGGCCTCGGCGGTATCCACCGTGCCGGCGTACTCGCCCTTGCGCAGGATCGCCACGCGGTCCGAAATCTCCAGCACCTCATGCAGCTTGTGGGTGATGATGATGATGGATTTGCCGTCGTGCTTCATGTTGCGCATCACGGCGAAGAGGCGCTCCGTCTCCTGCGGGGTGAGCACGGCGGTCGGTTCGTCGAGAATGAGAATCTGCGCGCCGCGGTAGAGCATCTTGATGATCTCGAGCGTCTGCTTCTGGCTGACGCTCATCTCGTAAACCTTCTGGTCGAGGTCGATGTCGAAGGCGTATTTTTCGCAGATGGCGCGCGCCTTCTCGCGGATGGCCTTCAGGTCGTACTTCTCGTGCTTATCCATCACCAGCGCGATGTTCTCCACCGCCGTAAACACGTCGATGAGCTTGAAGTGCTGGTGAACCATGCCGATGCTCAGCGCATAGGCGTCCTTCGGGCTGCGGATCTCCACCAGCTTGCCGCCGACGAGGATTTCGCCGCCGTCGGGGTAGTAGATGCCGGAGATCATGTTCATCAGCGTGGTCTTGCCGCTGCCGTTCTCGCCCAGCAGCGAGAGAATCTCGCCCTTGCGCACGCTCATGGTGACGTCGCGGTTGGCCGTCACGCTGCCGAAGGTCTTGGTAATATGGCGCAGTTCAATGGCGTTTTCCATGTGGGGCCGAACACTCCTTCTTCTGCCTCAAAACAGCGAAAAGGGAAGCCGCAAGGACTTCCCTTTTCTGCAAACCATGTCGGGATTACTGGGCGTCCTCGACGATGCCGTCGATGCGCAGGGCGAAGTAGGGCGCGCTGCGGAAGGCGGATTCCTCAAAGGCGCCGTCAACGATCGCCTCGACGGTCTCGCCCTCGTAGATAGCGGTCATCGTGGACCAGTCCATGAAGGACATGTCGCAGGGGGCGGAGGTGACGGTCTCGCCGCCGACGGTGAAGCTGGCGGTATCAAAGACCTTCAGGCTGCCGTCGCGGATAGCGGCCTCCACCTCGGCGACCTTCTCAGCAGTGCCGGCGGCACAGGACGGGCCGAGATCGGTGATCGCGACGGCGTCGGCATCAAAGCCCTTCGCCCAGTCAGCGGCGAACTCCTCGCCGTTCTGCTTGGCGGTGAACAGCTCGGTGTAGAACACGCTCCACTCGTTGGTGGGAGAGGTCAGCGCGGCGGTCGGCGCGGTGGGCAGCATGTCGATGTTGTAGCCCACGGAGTAGCACAGCGTGCCGGCGTCGAGCAGCTTCTGCACGGCGGCGGGAGCGCCGGTGGAGTCGGCGTGCTGGCCGATGATGACGCAGCCCTTGGCGACGAGCGCCTCAGCCGCAGCGGCTTCCTTGTCGATATCGAACCAGGAGTTGGTGTACATGACCTCCATGGCCACGTTCGGCACGACGGAGCGGATGCCCAGGAAGAACGCGGTGTAGCCGGAGACAACCTCGGCGTAGTTGAACGCGCCGACGTAGCCGATCTTCACATTGCCGTCCGCATCGAAGGAGTTCGGCTGCTTCTCAGCGGAGAGCTCGCCGCTCTCC
>JALFHA010000409.1 GCA_022776785.1 Clostridiales bacterium
CGGCGTAGCTCTGGGAGACGTACGCGGTGCGACGCAGGTTGCGCTTGGTCTTGCGGGTCTTCTTGTTGAGGATGTGGCGCTTGAAGGCCTTCGCGCGCTTGACCAGACCATTCTTGGTCAGAGAGAGGCGCTTAGCCGCGCCGCGGTGAGTTTTCTGCTTAGGCATAAGGGGAATCCTCCTCTCCGGATTGTTACTCTTTCGGAGCCTGCTTGGCTTCTTTGCTGGGGTCCTTGGGAGCCAGGATCATGATCATGTGGCGGCCCTCCACAAGCGGCTTGCGCTCCACGTTGGCCACATCCTTGACTCGGGCGACGAAATCCTGCATCACCGCCAGGCCGATCTCCTGATGGGTGATCTGGCGGCCGCGGAAGCGGATCGAAACCTTGACCTTATCTCCGCCCTGGAGGAACTTGATTGCGGCCTTCGCCTTGGTCTGGATGTCATTTTCCTCGATCGTGGCGGAGAGCTGCACCTCCTTGATGGAGACGACCTTTTGATTCTTGCGGATCTCGCGCTCCTTCTTGGCCTGCTCGTAACGGTACTTGTCGTAATCCATCAGCTTGCAGACCGGCGGCTTGGCGTTGGGCACGATCTTCACCAGATCCAGTCCCGCCTCCTCGGCCAGTTCAAGCGCTCTGCGAATCGGCTGCACGCCGAGCTGTTCACCATTCTGGTCGATGACACGCACCTCGCGGTCGCGGATTTCCTCGTTCATCATCAGATCTGCTGCCATGTTGTTTGCGATACACCTCCAAATAGTCTTTGCATAGCCATGCAAAAAGAGCGGGCAAAGTCTGCCCGCTCCTACACTCAAATAAGCGCCAATGTGCCTCGGCAACGTGCTTGCGCCGGGCGAGAAGCGGGCGGCTTCTACTTCGTACAGCGGCTATTATAACCCAATAGATCACGCTTGTCAAGCGAAATTGCGCGTTTTTTCCGGCCTGCGCAGGAAAAATCCTGCGTCCTTGCGCGCGTCACGCCCGCTCGTCGATTTCCTTCCTGAGCCTTGCGCAGAAGTCCTCCAGCGTCATGCTCGCGGTCTGGTCGGTCGCGCGGTCGCGCACGGCGACCATGCCGGAGTCGACCTCCTTTTCGCCAAGGATGAGCATGTAGGGCACGCGATCCACCTGCCGCGCCTCGCGGATCTTGTAGCCGATCTTCTCGTTGCGCGTGTCCAGCTCGCAGCGCACGCGCATCGCGCGCAGCGCCTCGTACACGCCGCGGGCGTAATCAAGGCTCTTGTCGGAGACGGGCAGCACCTTCACCTGCACCGGAGCCAGCCACGTCGGGAACTTACCCGCGAAGTGCTCGGTCAGAATACCGATGAAGCGCTCGATGGAGCCGAAGCAGACGCGGTGAATCATGATGGGACGCTTGCGCGTGCCGTCCTCGTCCACATATTCGAGGCCGAAGTTGAGCGGCATCTGGAAGTCGAGCTGAATCGTGCCGCACTGCCACGTTCTGCCGAGGCTGTCGCGCAGGTGGAAGTCGATCTTCGGGCCGTAGAACGCGCCGTCGCCCTCGTTGACGATGTAGGGCATGTCAAGGGCCTCCAGCGCGCCCTTGAGGCCCTGCGTGGCGGCCTCCCAGTCCTCGTCGCTGCCCATGCTGTTTTCCGGCCGGGTGGAAAGCTCGACGAAGTAGTCAAAGCCAAACTTCTCGTAGACCTCGTTGATGAGGTGCACCACACCCATGATCTCGCTCTGAATCTGATCCGGCCGCATGAAGATGTGCGCGTCGTCCTGCGTGAAGCAGCGCACGCGGAACAGGCCGTGCAGCGCGCCCTTGAGCTCGTGGCGGTGCACCACGCCCAGCTCGCCCACGCGCAGGGGCAGCTCGCGGTAGCTGTGCGGCTGGCTGCGGTAGACCATCACGCCGCCGGGGCAGTTCATGGGCTTGATGCAGTAGTCCTCGCCGTCGATTTTGGTGGCGTACATATTGTCCTTGTAGTGATCCCAGTGGCCGCTGGTCTCCCAGAGGCGGCGGTTCATAATCAAGGGCGTGGAGACCTCGACGTAATTCTCGCGGTAATGGATGTCGCGCCAGTAGTCGATGAGCGCGTTCTTGAGCGCCATGCCCTTGGGCAGGAAGAACGGGAAGCCCGGGCCCTCATCGCAGAGCATGAACAGGCCCATCTCCTTGCCGATGCGGCGATGATCGCGGCGCTCGGCCTCCTCCATGAGCTTCATGTGCGCGGCCAGCTCGTCCTGATTGCGGAAGGCCACGCCGCCGATGCGCGTGAGCATGACGTTGTTCTTGTCGTTCTTCCAGTATGCGCCGGAGATCTGCGTGAGCTTGAATGCCTTGAGCGCCTTGGTATAGCACAGGTGCGGGCCGACGCACATGTCGATGTACTCGCCCTGCTGGTAGAAGCTCAGCTCCGCGTCCTCAGGCAGGTCGCCGATGTGCTCCACCTTGTAGGTTTCGCCGCGCTCCTGCATGAGCGCAATCGCCTCCGCGCGCGGGAGGACGAAGGGCTTGACGGGCAGGTTTTCCTTGACGATCTTCGCCATTTCAGCCTCGATAGCCGGGAAATCCTCGTCGGAGAGCTTCGTCTCGCCCAAATCCACATCGTAGTAGAAGCCCTTCTCCGTCGCCGGGCCGTAGGCGAATCTCGCCTGCGGATACAGGCGCTTGACCGCCTGCGCGAGAATGTGCGCCGCCGTGTGGCGGATGACGTGCAGCTCCTCCTCGGGCGCGCACTCAGCCGCATGGCCGTCCTTGTACATAACCTTCATGAGCAATGCCTTCTTTCTTCAATCGATGCTGTTTTGCATCTGAATCCTTGCTTTGCAAATCTCACCGTCAGGCGTCGCTTCGCGCTTATCATCGCGTTTACCGCGCCTTGGTGCGGATTTCCTCCTCGAGCCGCTGCGCCGCATCCATGAGCGTCATCGTGCCCAGATCGCCGTCCTTGCGGCTGCGCACGGCCACGGTGCCCTCCTGCGCCTCCTTGTCGCCGATGACGAACATGTAGGGCACCTTCTCCTGCTGCGCCTGACGGATCTTGAAGCCGATCTTCTCATTGCGCAGGTCGAGCTCCACGCGCATCCCGCGGGAGAGCAGCTCCGCCTCGACCTCACGCGCCCAGTCGTCGCCGCGCTCGGTGATCGTCATGATCTTCACCTGCGTGGGGGCCAGCCACGTCGGGAACGCGCCCGCGTACTTCTCAATGAGCAGCGCGAGCGTGCGCTCGTAGCAGCCCAGCGACGTGCGGTGGATGATGTACGGCGTCTTCTTCTGGCCGTCCGCATCGACGTATTCCATGCCGAACTTCTTCGCCAGCAGCATGTCAATCTGGATGGTGATGAGCGTGTCCTCCTTGCCGAACACATTCTTGATCTGGATATCGAGCTTCGGCCCGTAGAACGCCGCCTCGTCGATGCCCACGCTGTAGGGCACGTTCAGGTCCTTGAGAATCTTCTCCATCAGGCCCTGTGCCTCGTCCCACTGCTCAGCCGTGCCCTCGTACTTGGCCGTGTTGTTCGGGTCCCACTGGGAGAAGCGGTAGCTCACGTCCTCCCCGAGGCCCACGGTGTCGAGCATGTAGCGCGCCAGCTCGAGGCAGTTCGCAAACTCCTGCTCGAGCTGCTCCGGGCGCAGGATGATGTGTCCCTCGGAGATGGTGAACTGGCGCACGCGAATGAGGCCGTGCATTTCGCCCGAATCCTCGTTGCGGAAGAGCGTGCTCGTCTCGCCCAGACGCATGGGCAAATCGCGGTAGGAGCGCATCCTGTTGAGGAAGACCTGATACTGGAAGGGGCAGGTCATCGGGCGCAGGGCGAAGCACTCCTTCGTCTCGTCGTAGGGGTCGCCGAGGACGAACATGCCGTCGAGGTAGTGATCCCAGTGGCCGGAGATCTTGTAGAGCTCGCGCTTGGCCATTAGCGGGGTCTTGGTGAGCAGGTAGCCGCGCTTCTGCTCCTCATCCTCCACCCAACGCTGGAGCAGCTGCACGATGCGCGCGCCCTTGGGCAGCAGGATGGGCAGGCCCTGGCCGATGCAGTCCACGGTGGTGAACAGCTCCAGCTCGCGGCCGAGCTTGTTGTGGTCGCGCTTGCGGGCCTCCTCCAGCGCGGCGAGGTGCTGGGCAAGGGCCTCCTTGCTCTCAAACGCCGTGCCGTAGATGCGCTGGAGCATCTTGTTCTTCTCGCTGCCGCGCCAGTACGCGCTCGCCGCGCTCAGGAGCTTGACGGCCTTGATCTTGCCGGTGGAGGGCAGGTGCGGGCCAGCGCACAGGTCGGTGAAGTCGCCCTGCGTGTAGAAGGAGATGACCGCGTCCTGCGGCAGATCCTCGATGAGCTCCACCTTGTAGGGCTCGCCCTTCTCCTGCATGAGGGCGATGGCCTCCTCACGCGGCAGCTCGCTGCGCACAAGGCGCTCGTTCTTCTTGATGATGTGCTGCATTTCCTTCTCGATCTTCGCCAGATCCTCGGGCGTGAACGGCTTTTCCACGTCGAAATCGTAGTAGAAGCCGTCGTCAATCGCCGGGCCGATGGCCAGCTTTGCCTCCGGGAACAGGCGCTTGACGGCCTGCGCCAGCACATGGGAGGCCGTGTGGCGCAGCACGCGGCGGCCCTCGTCGCTGTCGAAGGTCAGCACCTGAATGTCGCAGTCATGGTCAATCGCAGTCACGAGGGAGACGGTTTTGCCCTCCACGCTCGCCGCCAGCGCGCGCTTTTTGAGGTCTGCATCCACCGCGCCCAGCATGTCCAGCACGTTCGTGCCGCGCTCAAACTCGAGGGTCTGTCCGTTCAGCGTAATCTTCATGGTTCTCTTTCTCCTTTTCCATGTCGCTGCTTGGGGGAAAGTAAAAACGCCCGTCCCCCAGAAATAAACTGAGGGACGAGCGGAAAGCATTCTGCCCGTGGTTCCACCCTGATTGGTGCTCTTTGCCGCTGTATCGCGCGCCTCGCGGCCCGATCGGAAGGCGGTCTTCGCCCCGCCCCTTGCCGACGCGCTTTCAGCCGATGGCGCGCCTCTCTGAAGGCTCCCTGCGGGGGTACTCTTCTTCGTCATTTCAAGCAGGGTCAGTATATCGCCAATTTCCGAAAAAGTCAAGCGGCAATTTGCCTTAACTCGCGGTCTGCGCCTGCGCGCTCAGCTGCGTGGTGTACAGCTCGTAGTATGCGCCGCGCCTTTCAAGCAGCTCCTTGTGCGTGCCCTGCTCGACGATTCTACCGTGGTCGATGACGAGGATGACGTCGGCCTGACGGATGGTCGAGAGCCTGTGCGCGATGACAAACGAGGTCGTCCCCTGCATCAGCGCGTGCGTCGCGTGCTGGATCATCCGCTCGGTTTCGGTATCCACGGAGCTGGTCGCCTCGTCGAGCACGAAGATCTTCGGCTGCGCGAGGATGGCGCGGGCGAACGAGATGATCTGCTTTTCGCCGGTGGAGAGCCTGTCGCCGCACTCGCCCACGTCGGTGTCGTAGCCCTTGGGCAGCTTGGCGGCCACGCGGTCGGCGCTCACAGCGCGAGCCGCGCGCTCCACCTCCTCGTCGGTCGCCTCTGGGCGGCCATAGCGGATGTTCTCGCGCACCGTGCCGGAAAAAAGGTGCGGCTCCTGCAAAACGTAGCCGATGCGGCTGTGCAGCCAGAGCTGGCTGCGCTCGCGCGCGTCGCGCCCGTCGATGAGCACGCGCCCGCACGTCGGCTCAAAGAACCGGCACACGAGGTTCACCAGCGTACTCTTGCCCGCGCCCGTCTCACCGACGATAGCAACCGTCGCCCCCTGCGGCACATGGAGGCTGAAGTGCGAGAGCACCTCCTCCCCGCCCTCCTCGTAGTGGAAGGACACGTCGTCAAAGTCGATCTCGCCGCGCATCTCCTCCCAGT
>JALFHA010000413.1 GCA_022776785.1 Clostridiales bacterium
CAATGTTCCCTTATTGTTCAAAAGAAAAAGCAGTTTCAGAGCAGGATGCGAAGCATCCTACGATTGAAACGGGGCTGATTCTGCAAAGCTAGATTTTAGCTGCAAAATAGTATGAAAAAGTACCCGTTCCCAAGCAGGGCGGGTACTTTTTCACGTTCGGCTAAAACTGGGGGCCATCCTATTGGCGCTGCCATACACAGGCGGATGGAGTAAGGAAGGCAGCGCTGTCGCTGCGGAGCTTTTTGAGAACCAGCTCCGTATACTGATACATGCCGTCGAGATGCTCGAACCAGATTTCTCCGCCGCGATAGGACAGAGAGAAGGATGCCTTTTTCACTCCAGGCAAACTTTCCGGTTCCGTGCAGATGCGGTTTCTTGCGTGCTGCAGCCCAATGAAATTCTTCATCCATTCCATAAAATGCGTCTTTCTATAGGGCGTTTTCCCGGTTTTTCAGACGTTTTGAAGCTCCTCGCCGAGCGCCTGCACAAAGGCGTCTATCTGCGCGTGCTCGATGATGAGCGGCGGGGTGAGGCGCAGCACGTTGCCTGCCGCCGTGCCGACGACAAAGCCGCGCGAAAGCAGGCGGCGCACCAGCGCGCCAGCGGAAACCTCAGGCACGAGCTGCACGCCCAGCAGCAGGCCCATGCCGCGAACCTCCGCGATCTTGTCGCTACCGATGGCGCAAAGCGCGGTACGCAGGTATTCGCCCTTTTCCCGGGCGGCGGCGGAAAAATCGTGCCCGAGCATGTAGCTCACGGCGCTGAGCGACACGGCGCAGGCGAGCGTGTTGCCGCCGAAGGTGGAGCCATGGTCGCCGATGGCGATGGCGGAGGCGACCTTCTCCGTCGCCAGCACGGCGCCGATGGGGAAGCCGCATCCCAGCCCCTTGGCGCTGGTCATGATGTCGGGCGTCACGCCGTACTGTTCATAGCAGTAGAAGCTGCCTGTGCGGCACACGCCGGTCTGCACCTCGTCAAGGATGAGCAGCGCGCCCGTCTCGTCGCACAGCGCGCGCACGGCACGCAGGTACTCCTTGTCGGCAGGGGTTACGCCGCCCTCGCCCTGAATCGGCTCGAGCATGACGGCGGCGGTATCCTCATCGACGGCGGCGCGCAGTGCGTCGAGGTCGTTGTAGGGCACCTGAGAAAAGCCGCGCGGCAGCATCGGCAGGTAGGGTGCCTGATAATAGTCATGGCCTGTCGCAGCGACCGTCGCCAGCGTGCGTCCGTGGAACGAGTGGTCGGAAGAGACGATTTTATAGCGCCCGCTGCCCTGCGCGCAGAAGAACTTGCGCGCGAGCTTCATCGCGCCCTCGTTGGCCTCCGCGCCGGAGTTGGAGAAGAACACGCGGTCGGCGAATGTGTTTTCGCACAGCAGCGCGGCGAGCTTTGCCTGCGGCTCGACGTAATAGAGGTTGGAGGTGTGCAGTACACCCGTCTGCGCCTGTGCGACGAGCGCGCCGGTCACGGCGGGGTGATTGTAGCCCAGCGCATTGACGGCGATGCCCGCAAACAGGTCGGTATAGGCTTTCCCATCCTGATCGTAGAGCGTGCAGCCCTCGCCGCGCGTGAAGCACACGGGACAGCGCTCGCCGAATACGCCGAGGAAGTGCTCGCTGTCCAGACGCTTGATTTCAGAAAGATTCATAGTAGCTCCTTATACATTCAGCCCTGTCGTCTCATCGCAGCCGAGCATCAGGTTGAGCGACTGCACGGCTGCGCCGGACGCGCCCTTGCCGAGGTTGTCAAACCGGGCGCAGACCATCATGCGCTCGTCATTGCCGGTGACATAAAGCTCCAGCCCGTCCCAGAGCGCGCAGCCGTTGGCGGAGAGGAAGCCGCCGCAGTCGCTCTGCGCGCTCAGCGGCATGACGCGAACGAGCCTTGCGCCTGCGTAAGCGTCGCTCAGGCATTCGTGGAGCTGGGCGAGCGTCGAAACGCCGTGAAGCTGGCTCGCCATCAGCGGCACGCTCACGAGCATCCCCGCGTAGTAGTCCGCGACGATGGGCGTAAACAGCGGCGCGCTGCTCAGGCCGCAGATGGCCTGCATCTCGCGCAGGTGCTTGTGCTGGTGCGTGAGCCCGTAGATGCGCGGCGCATCGAGCGCGCTGTCGCGCTCCTGCGCCTCATACTGCGCGATCATCTTCTTGCCGCCGCCGCTGTAGCCGGTCAGCGAGAAGCAGGTCAGCGCGGCGTCCGGGCTGAGCACGCCCGCGTCCACCAGCGGGCGGACGATGGAGATGAAGCCCGTCGCGTGGCAGCCGGGATTGGCGACGCGCCTGCCAGTGACAATCGCCTCGCGCATGGCGGGCGAAAGCTCCGGGAAGCCGTAGGCCCAGCCCTCGGCGGTGCGGTGGGCGGTAGAGGCGTCGATGATGCGGGTGTGGTCGTTGTCAACGAGCGCGACGGCCTCGCGCGCGGCGGCGTCCGGCAGGCAGAGGAACGTCACGTCCGAGGCGTTGATGAGGCGGCGGCGCTCGTCGGTATCCTTGCGTAGCGCGGGGTCAATCGTGAGCAGCTCGACATCGTCGCGCGCGCCGATGCGCTCGAAGATGCGCAGCCCCGTCGTGCCCTCGCTGCCGTCGATAAAGACTTTGGCTTTCATGGTGTGCTCTCCTTTTTTGCCGTCAGGCCTTCTTTCCGCACTCGAACATCGTGCCGATGCCGCGGTCGGTGAAGATCTCCAGAATGATCGGGTGCGGAATCGTTCCGTTGAGGATGTGCACGCGGCGCACGCCCTTCTCGATGGCGTCGATGCAGGCCGTGACCTTGGGAATCATGCCGCCGGAGATGGTGCCATCCTCGATGAGCGCGAGCGCCTGCTCGACGGTCAGGATGGGGAAGAGTGTGGTCGGGTCGTCTGCAACGCGGCGCACGCCGTCAATATCCGTCAGGTAGATGAGCTTTTCGGCCTTGAGCGCCGTGGCGATGGCGGAGGCGGCGGTATCCGCGTTGATGTTGTAGCCCTCACCGTCCTTGTCAACGCCCACGGTGGAGATGACGGGGATGTATTCGTCCGCGCAGAGGGAATTGAGCAGCTTGGTGTTGACCTTCACGATATCGCCTACATGGCCGAGATCCACGCCGTCGGGCAGCGGCGGCTTCTTCGTCACCTGAATCAGCCCGGCGTCCTTGCCGCACAGGCCGATGGCCTTGCCGCCCAGCTTGCCGATCTGCGCGGCGATGTTCTTGTTGAGCTTGCCGGCCAGCACCATCTGCACGATTTCCATCGTCGCGTCGTCGGTGATGCGCAGGCCGTTGTGGAAGCTGCTGCTCACGCCGACGCGCTTGAGCATCGCGTTGATCTCCGGGCCGCCGCCGTGCACGAGGATGGGGTTGATGCCCACATATTTGAGCAGCGTCACGTCCTCGAGGATCTTGCGGGTCAGGTCATCATTCACCATGGCGTTGCCGCCGTACTTGATGACGATGGTCTTGCCCCACAGGCGCTGAATGTAAGGCAGGGCTTCGATGAGGATATTCGCCTTATTGATGAAGTCCAGATCGGTGTTGTCCACGATTTGATCTTTGGGCATGGGAAGGTCTCTCCTTGCTTGCGTAGTTTGGCGCGCGTCAGCCGCGCGAGGATGAACAGGACAGATTATACCACAGCGTCGCATAAATATGCAAGACGGTTTGTATAAAAATACAGGGTCTTTTGCCTTGTCTGCTTCAGATACTGGGGCGCACATCCGCCGGAATCGGGCAGACGTAGGGCTGCGTGCGGCTGCGCGCGTCGAACTCGCGCTGCGCGCGTGAAAGCAGCGCAGGGTCGTCCATCAGGCGCGCGGCGGTCAGCGCGAGGGACTTGCCGGCAAAGAGCATTGCCTTGTGCGCGATGGAGCTTTTGCCGATGGCGACGGCCTGCCAGCTGTGCGCGGGGGTGTCGGCGGCCCATGCGGCGGCGGACATTTGGCTCATCGGCGCGCAGCGGCTGGCGTCGCCCGCATCGGTGGAGATGGTGACAATCGGCGCATCCGTCGGCGTGTGCGGCGCGATAAAGGCGTACATCGGCTCCCCTTGGTGGGCGAGGACGGCCTCGCGCTCCTCACTCCCGCACAGGCGGGAGATCTTACTCAACGTGCGCTCCGGCGATTCGAGCGCATCGTGCAGCGACTGGGCGAGGGCGAGCTCCCGCTCGTCATACTGCGGCGCGCCGATGGCGTGCATACTCTCAACGAGCGCCTCCTCGATGGCCGTGTTGGGCAGCACGCCCGAGCACGCCTTGACAAACTCCACATCGACCGTTGTGCCTGTCATGATGGCCGCGCCGCGCGCGCACTCGATGACGCGCTGCTGCACGTCTGCGAGGTCGTCAAGGCGCGGGGAACGAACCAGATACACGGCCTGCGCGCGCGCCTGAACGACGTTGGGCGACGCGCCGCCTGCGTCGGTGATGGCGTAGTGGATGCGCGTGTCCTCCGGCACATGCTCGCGCAGGAACTGCACGCCCATGTTCATCAGCTCCAGCGCATCGAGCGCGCTGCGCCCGAGCTCCGGGCTGCCCGCGGCATGGGCGCTCTGCCCCTGAAAGCGGAAGATCAGCTTGACGTTGGCCAGCGAGCCGCCCGGCCAAATGCCGTTGTAATCCCACGGGTGCCAGGAGAGGATGGCGTCGAGACCGCTAAAGAAGCCGTCGCGGGCGAGGAAGGTCTTGGCGCTGCCGGTCTCCTCTGCCGGGCAGCCGAAGCAGACCACCGTGCCGCGCAGCGCCCCGGAGGCGATCATCTCCTTGACGGCGATGGCCGCGCCCAGCGAGCCCACGCCCAGCAGGTTGTGGCCGCAGCCGTGTCCCGGCGCGCCGGGGATCAGCGGCTCACGAACGGCGCAGCCCGCGCGCTGGCTCATCGCGCTGAGCGCGTCGTACTCGCACAGGAAGGCGATGACGGGCCTGCCCTCCCCGTATTCGGCGCGGAAGCAGTTGGGCATCCCGTCCAGCCCATCCGTGACGGAAAAGCCGTTTTCCCCGAGCAGACCGCGCAGGCGCGCGGCGGCGGTATCCTCGTGGAAGTTGACCTCGGGATGATCCCAGATGGCGTCGCTGGCTGCGGTATATTCTCCGGCGTGCGCGTCTACGCTGGCGCAGACGGCGGATTTCATGCGCTCAAATTCCATATCGGGCAAATCCTCTCTGTTCATAGCGGCGGTTATGATGGAAACCCTGCCAGTATAGTGCAAAGGTGCGGGGCTGTCAAGCCTGCGCGGGCGTGCTGAGCCAAACGCGCAAAGAAAATCCCCCTCCCGGGGGAGGGGGAAGCCGTCAGGCGGCGCTGTCGGAGCGCCTGGCAAAGACGGCCAG
>JALFHA010000020.1 GCA_022776785.1 Clostridiales bacterium
GCAGGCGGTGGCCGCAGACAGCTCTCCTGTCAAGGTGCTGGGGCTGACGCGGCTTGGCCTGATGGAGATGACAAGGAAGCGCGGCGGAGAGGAGCTGCATAAACGCCTGTGCGTATCATGCGCGTCCTGCTCGGGCGCGGGCGAGCTGCTGGGCGCGGAGGAATCCGCGCGCCGGGCGCTGCGGCAGGTTCGCCGCATGGCGCTGGGCGGCACGCGCGGGCCGTTTCTCGTGCGCTGCGCGGCGCAGACGGCTGCGGCGCTTGCCCGCTGCAAAAATCCGCTTGAAACCGACATCTATGCGCTGGGCATGTCCGGCAGGCGGCCCGACCGCTGGGAGCTTTCGCCGCTTGGCGCGGGGGAGCAGCCTCCCTCCGGCGCCTCGCGGCTTCCCCGCGGGGAAGGCATAACGAATTTCCAAAGGAACGGTGAACTATGAAAAGAACCGAGGCCATTGAACTCCCCGCGGAGGAGATCGCGCATCAGCGCGCGCTCATGCGCGAATTTGCCGCGCTTGAGAGCCGTCCGCATACCTATTGCGTCGTCACCTACGGCTGCCAGATGAACGCCCGCGACAGCGAGACGCTCGAGGGAATGCTCTCCGAGATGGGCATGACCCCGGCGGCAAGCCGCGAGGAGGCGGATTTCGTCATCTTCAACACCTGCTGTGTTCGCGACAACGCGCAGCGGCGCGCGCTGGGCAACGTCGTCTGGCTCAAGGAACTCAAGAAGACCCGCCCGGAGTTGATGGTCGCCGTCTGCGGCTGCATGATGCAGCAGCCGGGCATGGGCGAGCAGATACTCAGGCAGTACCCGTTTGTGGACGTCGCCTTCGGCACGCACAACCTCTACCGCTTCGCCCAGCTCATGCTGCAGGCGGTCAGAACGCGCCGCCGCGTCGTTGAGGTGCTGGGCGATGACGAGGGCAGCATTCCCGAGGAGCTTCCCGTGCGCCGCAGCAGCCCCACGCATGCATATATCACGATCATGTACGGCTGCAACAACTTCTGCTCCTACTGCATCGTGCCCTATGTGCGCGGTAGAGAGCGCTCCCGGGCCTCCGCGCGCATCCTTGAGGAGGCGCGCCAGCTCAAGGACGAGGGCATCAAGGAGATCATGCTGCTGGGACAAAACGTCAACTCCTACGGCCTTGACGTGGAGGGCGAGCTGTCGTTTGCTCAGCTTCTCGCCGCGCTTGACGGGGTGGGCATCGAGCGCATCCGCTTCATGACCTCCCACCCGAAGGATCTCTCCGACGAGCTCATCGAGGTTATGGCGACCGGAAAACACATCTGCCACGCGCTGCACTTGCCCGTGCAGCACGGCAGCGACAGGATCCTCGCCTCCATGAACCGCCGCTACACGCGCGAGCGCTACATGGAGCGCGTGCGTGCGCTGCGCGAGCGCGTGCCGGACGTGAGCCTGACAACCGACCTGATCGTCGGCTATCCCGGCGAAACGGAGGAGGACTTTGAGCAGACCTGCGACCTCGTGCGGCAGGTGGGCTACGACAGCGCTTTCACCTTCATCTATTCGCCGCGCGTGGGCACGCGGGCTGCGGACATGCCCGGTCAGATCGACGAGGCCACCTCCTCCCGCAGAATACAAAAGCTCATCGCCGTGCAGAAGGAGATCACCCGCGAGCGCTTCGCGGGCTATATCGGTCAGGTACACAGCGTGCTGGTGGACGAGGTTTCCAAGCGGGATGAAACGCAGGTCGCCGGCAAGAATGAATACAACATTACCGTCAACTTCCCCGGCAGCCGGGAGCTGATCGGGCAGATCGTCCGCGTGAAGATCACCTCCGCAGGCGAGAGCACGCTGCGCGGCGAGCTCGCCCAGCAGTAACGCCGTTTCACAGCAATTCCATCCCAGTCGGGATGAACGATAGAAGGGAGATTTTCCATGAGTCAGGTTACCGATTGCGCACGCGCGCTGGCAGAGGCCATCGTCGCCTCCGAGGAATACACCAACATGCAGATCAACGAAAAGGCCGCCATGAGCGACCCCGCCGTCACCGAGGCGATGGGCCGCTATCTCGAGCTCAAGCAGACGCTCGACGGCGTGATGCACCAGGAGGAGCCGGATCCGGACGCCATCGCGCGCATCGGCCGCGAGATGGACGAGGTGCAGCAGGCGCTCAATGCCATGCCCGCCGTCGAGGCGATGACCGCCTCCCGCCAGGCGTTCTCCGCGCTGATGAATCAGGTCAACCAGATCCTCGAGTTCATCATCACCGGCGAGGTAGAGCAGGGCGGCTGCACAGGCAACTGCGCCTCCTGCGGCGGCTGCCACTGAGCGCCGCGATCAGGCAAATCAAGTTTTTTCTGGCTGACTGTACGCTGCCGTGCGCTTTGCACGGCAGCTTTTCCGGCGGGCGCGGCAATGCCCGCAAACGAAGCACGGAGGCTGAAGCATGGCGAAGGCGAACATGACCCCGATGATGCGGCAATACCTCGAGACGAAGGAGAAATACCCCGGCATGATCCTGTTCTTCCGGCTGGGCGATTTCTATGAGATGTTCTTTGACGATGCCAAGCTCGTCTCCAGGGAGCTGGAGCTCACGCTCACGGGGAAGAGCTGCGGCATGGAGGAGCGCGCGCCCATGTGCGGCGTGCCCTACCACAGCGCGGAAGCCTACATCGACAGGCTCATCGAGAAGGGCTACAAGGTCGCCATCTGCGAGCAGCTGGAGGATCCGGCCACGGCGAAGGGCATCGTGAAGCGTGACGTCATCCGCGTGGTGACGCCGGGCACGGTGATCGAGCAGTCGATGCTCGAGGACAGGCGCAACAGCTACCTGCTCTGCGTCTGCCAGGAGGGCACGCGCGCCGGGCTGGCGTTCGCGGACGTCTCCACCGGCGAGTTCTACGTCTACGAAATCGAGAAGGCTGCCGTGCGGCTTCAGGATGAAATCGCGCGCATCACGCCCAAGGAAATCCTTGCCAATGCGCCGCTGCCCGAGGGGGCGACGCAGCTCCCCGTGGGCATCGAGCCTGCGGCGTCCTTCCAGTTTGCCCATGCCAGAGCGGCTCTGCTTTCGCACTTCGGTGGGCAGTCGCTCGACGCGCTGGGGATCGACGGGCTGCGTCTGGGCGTGCGCGCGGCGGGTGCGCTGATGAAGTACCTGAGCGAAACGCAGAAGAACGCGCTGGAGCACATGACGCACATCGAGCGCTACTACGACAGGCGCTACATGATGCTCGACCACACGGCGCGCCGCAATCTCGAGCTGACGGAGACCATGCGCTCGCGCGAAAAGAAGGGTACGCTGCTGAGCATCCTCGACTACACCTGCACGGCGATGGGCGGGCGTATGCTGCGCAGCTTCATTGAGCAGCCGCTGGCCGTGAAAAGCGAGATCGACAAGCGGCTTTCCGCCGTGAGCGTGCTCTCCGGCGCGGACATGACCGTCGATCTGCTGCGCGAGCAGCTGATGGAGGTCTACGACATCGAACGCCTGCTCAGCCGCATCTCGTATCAGTCCATCAGCGCGAAGGACTGCCTTGCGCTCAAGGATTCGCTCGCGCGCGTGCCCGCCATTCGCGACGCCCTGGCCTCGCTGGGCGCGGACGGGCAGCTCGCCGAGCTGCTTGATGGCCTTGACCCGCTTGGCGACGTGGTGGAGCTGCTTGAGCGCGCTGTCAATCCCGACGCGCCTGCGCTGATGAGCGACGGCAGCTACATCCGCGAGGGCTACAGCGAGGAGCTGGACAAGCTGCGCTCCGCCTCGGCCAACGGCAAGCAGTGGATTGCCGACCTGGAGGCCAAGGAGCGCGCCCTGACCGGGATCAAGAACCTCAAAATCCAGTACAACAAGGTCTTCGGCTACTACATCGAGGTCACCAAGTCGTTTTACGATCAGGTGCCTTACCGCTACACGCGCAAGCAGACGCTGGCCAACTGCGAGCGCTACATGACCCCGGAGCTGCACGAAATCGAGGAAACTGTGCTCGGCGCGCAGGAGAAGTCCGTACGGCTGGAGCAGGGGCTCTTTATCGAAATCCGCGAGTTTCTCTCAAAGCAGATTCCGCGCATACAGGCCACGGCCGCGGCGCTCAAGACGCTCGACGCGCTCATCTCGCTGGCGGTCGCGGCGATGCGCCGCC
>JALFHA010000028.1 GCA_022776785.1 Clostridiales bacterium
GCGGATGCGGCTGGCCTCGGGCTCCGTGCGGACGATTTGCAGGACTGACCGCTTCCAGTGCTCCCGCCTTTGCGCGGTTCTTTCGCTGACAGCCATCGGACATGCCTCCCGGAAAAGAATGGATAACGCGATTGTACCAGAAAAACACCCGGAGGGCAACAGACGGCCTTCCGGGCGCAGGCGGAAAGGGCGGCTTATACTGTTCTCGTTCTAAAAGTTGCTGGTATAAGCGCGAAGCGAATAAGGGAGTTTGAGGGATGAAATCACTCAAACGGGTTTGGGCGGCAGCCCAACGTACTCTATTGCGGAGCAATTCCGCAATAGTAGTCAGGGAGCGAAGCGTTACCTGACAGGGAGCCTTGCAAAGCAATGATTTAGACGCAGTACAGCATTATAGCTCCTCGCCGATGGAGCGCGGCGCGCAGAAGCGCACATCGCCGTGCGTCTGAAGCAGGGAGGCGGGGATGGCCGCCGTCGGCTCATCGCGGAGCACATGGCGCGCAATGCCGTGCTGCCATTCGCGGTTGAGGGCGATGTAGATGCGCCGCGCGGCGAGGATGGGCTTCATGCCGATGGTGATGCAGTATTCCGGCATGCCCCGGATGTCCCCGCGCTGATAACCGATGGCATTGACGGTTCGCGTCTCACGGCTGATGGGCAGCACGCGCGTGCCGAGCTGCGCGAAGGCCTCCGGCGAAACCGATTCGCCGGGCTCCGGCGGCTCGTTGAAGGCGATGTGCCCGTTGATGCCCAGCCCGCCGAGGCACAGCTCCGCACCGCCGAGCGCTGCCAGCGCGTCGTCGTATTCGCGCTCGCGGCCGGGCACGGGAAAGAGCCGCTGGGAGGGCGGCATGACAAGCTGCGGATCGACACGGCTGTAAAACTCCGTCTCCATGCGGTGATGAAAGCTCATCGGATGATCGGGCGGGATGACCGTCTGCGGGTTGGTCAGGTATTCGTCCATGTTGAAGAACGTGACGTGATGCAGATCGACGCGCAGGCGGTTGACCAGCTCGGCAAGAATGGGGTATTGCCCCGTCGGGCCGACGGGGACGATCATCGCGCAGGGGCGTCCCTCCTGTCCGCAGGCGATGATGCGCTCGAGCATCGTCAGCGCCATATCGATGTAGACATCCTGCTCGCCTTCGACCAGCTTCAGGGTGATGCCGCAGGGCAGCCTGGTTTCCATCAGAATCCCTCCTCAGCAGAATCGCTTTCCCCGGATCAGCACGCCGGAGACCTGAAAATCCGGCGTCATCAGCACAATATCGGCATCCTTGCCGGGCTCAAGGCTGCCCTTGCGCTCCGCACAGCCGCACAGGCGCGCGGGATTGAGCGAGAGCATCCGGCTGACCTCCGTCAGCGGAATGCCGTATTCGGCGTGCGCGGTGCGCAGGGCGCGATCCATCGTGCAGGTGCTCCCCGCATAGGAGGACAGATCCGGGAGCTGCGCCACATCGTCCCGGACGACGACGGGCACGCCGCCCTCGAGCGGGCCGAGCACGCTCGTCTTCTGGTCGGTACCGGCGGCGCGCATCGCGTCGGTAATCAGGCAGATGCGTTCCGCCCCCTTGATCCTGCGCGCAAGCAGCATCGATTCCCTCGGAATGTGGCGCCCGTCCGCGATGAGCTCGATGGTCACATCATCGCGCAGATAGGTGGCCTCGATGACGCCTGCGTACACCAGCCCGTCTCTTTTGTGGAAGGTGCTCATCGCGTTGTAGAAGTGCGTCGCGTGGGCAAAGCCGCAGTCATAGGCGTGCAGCGCCGTTCGGGCGTCGGCCTGCGTGTGGGCGACGGCGGCGAGGACGCCGTTTTCGCGCATGACGGCTGCAAAGAGCTCCATACCGTCGATTTCGGGCGCGGCGTCCCAGCGCAGGATGCGCCCCTGACCGCAGCGCAGCACGCTTTCAAGCGCCTCGCGCGTCGGCGTTCTCTGCCGGGTGATGGGCTGCGCGCCTCGCGCGCCGGCGCTGGCCGCGCTGAAATACGGCCCCTCCAGATGCAAACCGAGGAGCTGCGCGCCGTCCGTCTGCGTGCGCTGCGCCTCCAGAAAGCGGCGGATGACGCGCAGGAGAAGATCGTCCTCGCAGGTCATCGTCGTCGCGACCAGCGCGGTGGTGCCGTGCAGCGCGTGCGCGCGCGCAACCTGATGCATGGCATCGGTTGTGGCATCCATGAAGTCCGCGCCGCCGCCGCCGTGGACGTGCGCGTCGATGAAGCCCGGCAGAATCCATCCGCCGCGGGCGTCGAGCGTCTGCGCGCCCGGCGGGCAGCTTGTCTCCATGCGGACGATGCGCTCATCCTCGATGAGAATGCCGGCATCCGTGATGATTTCCTGCGGGAGCACCAGCCTCCCGCCGGTGATGAACAGTTGGCTCATGGTGATTCTGATGCGCCGCCGAGCGGGCGCGGTCTCCTTTCCGGATATTACTTATTATATACGCGAATCTCCGGCACGACCGGCGTGCGCGCAGCCAGCGCGATGGCGTAGATTTTCGCGTCGGGATGGTTCTGGAACAGCGATACCGGCACATGGCAGGAGACCGGGCCGTGCAGCGCCTTGCGGAGCATGGCGGCATTCCAGTCGCGCGGCATGAGCATCCGCACGCGCTCGGCCATGAAGATCTCCTTCATGCCCACGGTGATGCAGAAATCGGGGATCGCGTCGAGATCGGCACCCGCGTTCATGAAGGCGTTGATGGTCTTCGTCTCGCGCGCCAGATGCAGCACGCGCGTCGGCCGCGCGAGGAATTCCTCGTCCGTGCAGGCCTCACCGGGCTCGGGCGGCTCGTTGAAGGCGATGTGGCCGGTGATGCCCACGCCGCCCCAGCACATGTCCAGCTTGCCGTGCGCGCGGATGACGTCGAGGATATGCCCCTCGTTGCCCGGCTCCGGGAAGATGCGGTTTTCCGGCAGGACGTTGAGCTCCTCATCGACG
>JALFHA010000048.1 GCA_022776785.1 Clostridiales bacterium
ACTGGCTTTCATCGTCCTTGTTCCATACGCCGTCAATATAGCTCTCCCGGATCTCGCCGGCAATCTCATACCCGTTTTCCTCGATATACCGCAGCGCGGTTTCGTAGGATTCCGAGAGGGTACGGTACGAGCCCTTGTGGAAGACGCAGGCCGCCTCGATTGCGGGAAGGGTTTTGAAGCGCAGGCCGCCGGTTTCTTTCTTCGCCTCCGCGACGGATTCGCAGATTTCCACCAGAATATCCGCATCCTTGTAGCCCGGTTCTGGATAGGCCGTAAAGCAATACTCCGGGAGGGCGCATTCGCAGCCCGCCTGCTCCATCAGCGCCCCCATTTCCGGCATCCGGTCAAACAGACCGTCGTAGGATTCGAGCCTGATGCGCATGAAGGCTACGGTGGTTTGCGGGATGGTTTTCATCAGGACGGGCGCGGACAGCCCGGTCTTTTTCCTGGACAGGTAGCCGTCCACCACGGCGATCTGCCTTGTGAGGTCTGCAATCCGCGCAAGCAGCTCGGACTTTTTCTTCAGCAGCACGGCTTCCTCGTCGGCGCCGGAATTGATCATGGCGATCTCCTCCAGCGTGAAGCCCGCCAGCTTCAGGGCGGCGACCTGATGGAGCACCGCCATCTGGGAAAGCGTGTAATACCGGTATCCGGTCTCCGGATGAATCAGCGCGGGCTTGAGCAGGCCCTGCTCCTCATAAAAGCGCAGGGTCTTGACGGTCATGTGATTCATGGCCGCGAACATGCCGATTCTGTAGAGCGTATCGCCTGTCTTTTCCTCGAAGGGCCTGTGTTCCTTCTTCATCTCCATCGTCTCACTCCCATCTGAATGCTTTTGTCAGGCGTCTGCTCCTGACAGCTGGTTTGTTCATCAAAAAATCCTCCTTGCTTTTCTTCACAAGGAGGATTGTATCACCTCCCCCTAGGGGGAGAGTCAAGTGTTTTTTCGTGTCATCCCGATGAGCAGGCGACCGCCGGCTTCGCGCCTTACTCGTCCTCCAGACGCTTGACCATCGCGCAGATGGCGTCCACGCTGTTGAAGTTGTCGGGGATGATTTCGGTCGCGGGGATGGAGATGTCAAACTCGTCGTTGAGCGCGCCGATGAGCTGAATGACGTCCAGCGAGGAGAGCAGCCCGTCGTCGATCAAGGTGGTGCAGGTGCCGAAGTCCACGTCCTCCACGATCTCGCAGAGGATGTCGATGATGGTGTCGCGCATGGTGATTTCTCCTTTTCTATGTTGGTTGTTTTGTCAGACGCGAGGACAGTTGAGGTCGGATGCGTGCACGGTGTCGCGCGCAAGCCTGTCGCCGGACGCGCCGTGCAGCACGATGCGGGGCATATCCCGGCTCAGGAAGAGCGCAGGCCCCTCGGTGACGGAATACGCGCCGATATAGCGGAAGGCCAGCACGTCGCCGGGGGTGAGGCTGTCAAAGGAAGCCTTGCGCACGAGCACATCTGCAGTGGTGCACAGGCTGCCGCAGAGCGTCCAGTCGCGCGCTTCCGTTTCCCGCGGCGCCTCGCCGCGCAGGTGTTCGATGCGGGGCACGCGCATCCCCATGTTGCCGCCGAGATAATTGACGTGATGGATGCCGCCGTCCACGATGGCGTAGCCGCAGCCGCAGTTGACCTTCGTATCGACGACCTCGGTCAGATAGGTGCCGCACGCCGAGGCAAAGAAGCGGCCCATCTCGATGGTCAGCTCCGTGCGCGCGGCGACGCGCTGCAAATCGGGCGCAAGCTCGCGCAAGGGGGCGAGGGTATCGCTGTCGTCCTCGTGGGCGAAGTAGGGGAAGTACAGGCCGGGGCCGTATTCAAGCCGCTCCGTGACAAAGCCGAGCGACTGCTTCAGGTCGTCCATCAGTGCTTCGAGCATGGCAAGCTCCTTGCGCTGGCTGTCGAGCTTCTTGCGCTGCGTGCCGGAGAAGTAGTGCAGGCCGACGATGCGCAGGCCCGGATACTCCGCCCGGCGGGCGAGAATGTCGCGCAGGTCGCTCTCGTCCATGCCGAACTGCGAGCCTGCCGTCAGCCGCAGCAGCGTGGGCAGCACAAGGCCGCGCTCGCGGGCGGCTTCGTCGAGCAGGCGGACGTGCAGCGGCGATTCCGCCGTGAACAGCCGCACGCCCGCGTCGATGGCGCGACGCACATCGGCAGCGGTCTTGTTGACGCCGGAAAACAGAATCGTCTCCGGCGCGACATGAAGCTGCTCGCAGATCGCCAGCTCGCCCGGGCTGCATACCTCCAGCAGCCCGGTCAGCTTCTTCATCGCGGGGATGAGGAACGGATTCGCCTTGATGGAATAGCACAGATGAACGTCCGGGCCGACAATGGCCTTTGCGCCGCGCATCCGCTCGGCCAGCGCCAGCTCGTCAAAGACGAACGTCGGCGTGCCGAATTGGCGCGCAATGGAGAGCAGGGCGGCGTTATCCATGACGCGCCTCCTTTTTCTGCTGGTAGAGCGCCGTGAGCGCGGCGCGGTCGATCTTTCCGTTTTTGTTCAGGGGCATCTGCTCCACCTGCATGAAGATGTTGGGGATCATGTAGGCGGGCAGCGTATCGCGCAGCGCCTCGGTCACGGCGCGCTTGTCCGCCGTGCCGCAGAGGAACGCGAGGATCTTGCCCTTGTCGTGCAGATAGACGCAGCAGGCGCGCTCCACGCCGTCAAGGGCACACAGCGCCGTCTCAATCTCGCCCAGCTCGATGCGGTGGCCCATGTGCTTGATCTGGAAGTCCTTGCGGGAGACATAGACCATTTCACCGTCCTCGGTGAGCCGCACGAGGTCGCCGGTGCGGTAGATGAGGTCGAGATAATCGCTGTGCAGCGGGTTCTGCGTGAAGGCGGCGGCGGTGCGCGCCGGATCCCTGTAGTAGCCCATTGCGACCGCCGTGCCGGCGACGCAGAGCTCGCCCGTCTCGCCGGGACGCGCCTCGCGGCCCTCCTCGGTGAGCAGCAGGATGCGCTCGTTGGGGAAGGGCACGCCCAGCGGCAGCGTCTCGCCCGGCGCGAACGGCCTGTCCACGATGTAATAGGTGCAGTTGCAGGTGATCTCCGTCGGGCCGTAGAGGTTGACGTAGAGCACATCCGGCAGCAGCGCGCGCAGCTTGTTCAGATGCTTGATGGGCATGACCTCGCCGGAGAAGAGGATGGCGCGCAGATGTCCGGGCTTGCGGTATTCCAGCGCGTTCATCGTCGTCAGGAAGCACAGCGCGCTGACCGCCCAGACCATGACCGTCGTATCGTGATCGCACAGGAAATCCATCAGCGTGACCGGGTGGGTGAAGTACGACGTGGGCACGGTGGCGACCGTCGCGCCGGTCAGGATGCCGCGGTTGATGTCCTTGACGG
>JALFHA010000324.1 GCA_022776785.1 Clostridiales bacterium
TGAGCAGCAGCCAGACCCGCTCGATGAGCGTGAGCGACAGGCTGGGCGCGGGCGCGCCGACGAGCGCGTCGATTCCGACAAAGACCGAGGCGACGCCCTACACCGGCGGCACGGCCTCCTCCGGCGGCGCGGTGCTCGTGCAGACGCTGGAGCTTGACGAGGGCGGCAGGCGCGTGCTCGTCGAGGTGACGCAGATCGGCGAGAATCCCGACTACGGCGAGGCGACGTACAGCGTGCGCGTGGAGACGGATGGGGTCACTACGCAGACATTTGTCTACACGGGCGGGCGCATCGACGAGTACTGGAAGGCGGTTTATCCGACCGACGTGAACATGGACGGCTACCCTGATTTGCTGCTGATGGGCATCGCGGGCGCGTCGGACGCGTTCGGCACGCATTTCCTCTACGATCCGGCCTCCGGGCGGTTTGCCGAGCATGACGAGCTGGCGGATTTCTCCGTCTACCGCTGCACGCTCTACCCGCAGACGGGCTATGTGCTCAACTACCTGCACGACGGCGCAGCAACCGGCACATGGGCGCTGTATCAGTGGCAAAGCGGTCAGCTCGTGCAGCTTGCTCGCGCGTCGATGCTGACCCCGGATGCGGACATCACCAGCGACAAGCTCCATGCGAAGGCGGAGCGGCTCGTCTCCGGCACGTGGCAGACCGTCTATGACGAGACGTTTGGCTTTGACGAGGCGGCGTGGCAGGTGCACTATGACGCAATTCTGGACGCACTGTGGGGCGATGTGAACCCCGGCGAGGGGCAGCAGCTCGTGCCGGCACTGATGTGAGGCAAGGAGCACAGCGAACGCTTTGCCGCGCGGAAGTCATGACGGCGATAAAAAACTAATTAAAAAAGGAAATAAGCCTTGACAAGGGCGCGCCCGCCATTTGGAGCGCGCCCTTGTCTGCGCAAAAGCCAGAGCAGGCAACGAAAAATCGCTTTCCGGCGGATAACTAAATGCTGTATTTGCCATAGCTTGACAGACACAAGATATTGTGGTATAAATCTGTCCGATGGCTGAAAACCCCAGATGTGGGGGATAATACGGGGAAAAGGAACAGGAAAGCGTCATGAAGATCATCAAGCGAAATAAATCCGAGGCGGACTTTGACAGGAGCAAAATCGAGATTGCCGTCACCAAGGCGAACAACTCCGTGCCCGAGAGCGAGCGGATGACCCCGGTGCAGATTGAGCGCATCGCCGACTCCGTGCAGAAGGCCTGCGAGGGGATGGGCCGCGCGCTGAGCGTGGAGGAGATTCAGGATCTGGTGGAAAAGCAGATCATGGCGCATGGCGCCTTTGAAGTGGCCAAGCATTACATCACCTATCGCTATACGCGCAGCCTCGTGCGCCGCGCGAACACCACAGACGACAGGATCCTCTCGCTCATCGAGTGCAACAACGAGGAGGTCAAGCAGGAGAACGCGAACAAGGATCCCAGCGTCAACAGCGTGCAGCGCGACTACATGGCCGGTGAGGTCAGCCGCGACCTGACGATGCGCCTGCTGCTGCCGGAGGAGATCGTGCAGGCGCACCGCGAGGGCATTCTGCACTTCCACGACTCCGACTACTACGCGCAGCACATGCACAACTGCGATCTGGTGAACCTGGAGGACATGCTGCAGAACGGCACCGTCATCTCCGGCACGATGATCGAGAAGCCACACAGCTTCTCGACCGCCTGCAACATCGCCACGCAGATCATCGCGCAGGTGGCCTCCAACCAGTACGGCGGACAGTCCATCTCGCTGACGCATCTGGCGCCGTTCGTGCAGGTCTCCCGCGAGAAGATCACCGCCGCCGTGCGCGAGGAATTCCGCACGCTGGGCGTTGAGCCCTCCCCCGACAAGGAGAGGGGAATCGTCGAGCGCAGGCTGCGCAAAGAGATCGAGCGCGGCGTGCAGACCATCCAGTATCAGGTGGTTACGCTGATGACGACCAACGGGCAGGCCCCGTTCGTCACCGTGTTCATGTATCTGGGCGAGGCCAAGGAGCCCCAGCTCAAGCGCGATCTGGCGCTCATCATCGAGGAGGTGCTGCGCCAGCGCTACGAGGGCGTCAAGAACGAGGCGGGCGTGTACGTCACCCCGGCGTTCCCCAAGCTCATCTATGTGCTCGAGGAGGACAACATCACCGAGGACGCGCCCTACTGGTACCTGACGAAGCTTGCCGCCCAGTGCACCGCGCGCCGCATGGTGCCGGACTACATCTCCGAGAAGATCATGAAGCAGCTCAAGGTGGACAAGAATGGCGAGGGTCAGTGCTACACCTGCATGGGCTGCCGCAGCTTCCTGACGCCCTACGTCGATGAAAACGGCAAGCCCAAGTACTACGGGCGCTTCAATCAGGGCGTGGTGACGCTCAACCTGGTGGACGTGGCCTGCACCGCCTGCCAAAACGGCAAGGACGAGGGGCGCTTCTGGCAGGTGCTTGGCGAGCGGCTGGAGCTTTGCCACCGCGCGCTGCAATACCGCCATGAGCGGCTGGAGGGTACGCTCTCCGATGCGGCCCCGATTCTTTGGCAGTACGGCGCGCTGGCGCGGCTCAAGAAGGGCGAGCCGATCACCAAGCTCCTGCATGGCGGCTACTCCACGCTGTCGCTGGGCTATG
>JALFHA010000206.1 GCA_022776785.1 Clostridiales bacterium
TGGTAGAGTAGCAGCCAGCCCTCGCTCGTCTCAATCGGTGCCGCGCCCGCGCCGATCTTCACGGATTCCCACCACTTGTCGCCCTTGCTCATGACGTGCCTGTGCTTGCCCCAGAAGGTCATGTCCGGGCTCTGGCTCAGCCAGATGTCACCAAAGGGCGTATGGCCGCTGTCCGACGGGCGGGAAAGCAGCTGGTAAAGCCCGTTCACGCGCCGCGGGAAGAGCACCGCGTTACGGTTGAAGGGGATGTAGGGATTCTCAAGGCGGGTAAAGGTCTTGAAATCCTTCGTCTTCGCCATGCCGATGGACGCGCCGTAGAAGTCCTGGCACCACATCATGTAGTAGGTGTCCTCTACCTTCACCAGACGCGGATCGTAGGCATAGCGCGGCATGAACGGCTCGCCCTGCTCATTGACGAAGGGGATCTTCTCCGGGTCCACGCTCCAGTGAATGCCATCGGCGCTGCGGCCCAGATAGATGTGCGGCACGCCGTTGACCTGCTCGCCGCGCAGCACGGCGATGAAGCCGCCCTCCCAGGGGCAGACGGCGCTGTTGAAGATGCGCGCGACGCCCGGCGCGGGGTTGCGCCCGATGACCGGGTTGCCCGTGTAGCGCCAGACGGGTGCATCGTGTGTATCGACGGCGGGGCGCTCCTGCCACGGGATGTTGGGCAGGCTGCCCGCGCCGGGAAGCTTTACCTTGCTCATAGGTTTCCTCCATGTGGGATAGATTGGCTCTTCAATAGCCGGGAAAAAGATGCCCTGCGCGCGCCGGGCGCGCAGAGCAAAAGGGGGAAGGCAATCTCAGCCCTTGACAGAGCCCGCAGCCAGGCCGCTGTAGATCTGCTTCTGGCAGGCGATGAAGATGATGAGCATCGGGATCATCGTCAGGATGACGCCGGCGCAGATCAGGTTATAGGCGTTGCCGAACGGGCCGGTAAACGTGTACAGCGCTGTGGAGACCGTCACGAAGCGGGTCTTATCCTGAAAGTAAAGGTTGGCGGCGTAGTATTCGTTGTACACGCCGATGCCCTTGAGGATCATCACGGTGACGATGGCCGGGCGCAGCAGCGGGAACAGGATCTTGAAGAACACGCCGAAGTAGGTGCAGCCGTCCAGAATCGCGGATTCATCCAGCGACACCGACAGGTTCTCAAAGAACTGCAGGAAGATGTAGATGGAGATGACGTCCGTGCCGCATTGCAGGATCATGTAGCCGATGAGGGAGTTCACCAGCCCCAGCGAGGACATGATCTGGTAGATGGTGACCTGCATGGCGATGCCGGGGATCAGCGTCGCGAACAGGAACAGGTTGCGGATGAGCCCGTTGCCGGGGAAGCGGAAGCGGTTGAGCACATAGGCCAGCATGGAGCCGACCAGCACGGAGAAGGCCACCACCACGATGACCACCAGGAAGGAGGTGGCAAACGCGCGGCCCATGTCGCCATCCACCCAGACGCGGCGGAAGTTATCGAAGTTGAGCAGGTTCTGCGGGAGCTGCATCACCGAGGTGAGCTGGTATTCCTCATCGGTCTTGAAGGAGACCAGCAGGCAGGAGATCAGCGGCAGCAGCGCCAGGAACGTGGCCAGCAGGAGCGAGAAATACTTGACAACCGTCACAAGGGCGCGTCCGATGCGCTCAGCCGGGGACAGGCTTTCGATCTGTTCTTTCTTCTTCATGCTCGTCCCTCCTTACACGCGGGCCGCAGAGACGGCCTTTTTCTTCTTGACCGGCGCGGCGTCGTCCACGCCCTCCTTGAGCACATAGCGGAAGAAGAGCTTCTGCAGGATGGTCGCGAAGATGATGACGATCATCAGCACGACGGCCATCGCGCACGCCATGCCGACCTTCTGGTCGATATGCGCAGCCTGATGCATCTTGATGAAGTAGGTCGCCGTACCGGAGGCGCCGCCGCCCATGATGACGTAAGGCGGCTCGAACGCGGACAGCGAGCCCGTGATGGACAGGATGACGTTGAGCATCACGATGGTCTTGATGGAAGGCAGGATGATGTAGAGGAACTGCTTCCAGCGGTTGGCGCCGTCGATCTGCGCCGCCTCATACAGCGTGGGATCGACCGACATGATGGCGCCGATGAACATGACCATGTTCTGCCCCATGTAGCGCCAGACGGAGGTCGCCACAAGGGAGATGTTGTTGATGCTCTGGTCGCGCAGCCAGTAGGGCAGCTTTTCCAGCGGGATGCCCAGCGCCTGGAGCACAGTATCCAGCACAAAGCCGCGGGTGTAGAAGAACTTGAAGATGAAGCCGATGGCGATGCCGTTGATAAGGAACGGGAAGAAGATCGTTCCCTTGAAGAAGCTGCCGCCCCGCGTCTTGAAGCTGAGCAGCGTGGCGAAGTACAGCGCCAGCGCGAGCTGGACCAGCGTGCCCCCATGTAGTACAGCGACAGGAGCATCGCGTCGAAGTAATCCTTCTTGGTGAAGATGCGCGCGTAGTTCTTCAGGCCCACAAAGGCGCGGACCTTGGTGTAGCTTCTGTCATAGAGGCTGTACTCGATCATCTTGCCGAACGGGATGTAGGTGAACACCAGCAGCAGAAGCAGCGGAACAATGGCGAAGGTGACGATGACGAACCACTTCTGCACGCGCGGCAGGGCGAACCAGTCCTTAAAGCTGAGCTTCGGCCTGCTGCTTTTCGCCGTCATGGATTGAGCCATACATGCGCTCTCCCTTCTTGTTAAGCAGGGGGAGGCGGAAGACCGCGCCCTCCGTCTCCCCCGTTTCATGTGTGGTGAAGCAGCTTACTGGTTGACCTCGATGCCCAGGTAATCCTGCGCGTCGGTCCAGCGCTCGTTCCAGTCGTCCATGATCTCGTCGAAGGTCTTGGTGCCGTTGAAGCCGTGCTCGATGATCTCCTGAATCTTCGCATCGCCGCCCGCGTTGAAGCGTAGCTCGGTTTCGGCGTTCATGTCGTTGAGCAGGGTCTCCTCGCCCGCCACAGCCGGGGTATCCGGAATGAACTCGATGTCCTCGAACGCAGCGTACACAGCCGGGTACTCACCCTTCTTGTCGATCGGAATGCCGCCCTCGCTGTAGGCGAAGCCGCTCTCCTCGGTGAACCACTTGACGAAGAGCATCGCAGCGATCTGGTCATCCTCGGAGCTGTTCTTGTTGATGCCGAAGGAGTAGTCCGCGCCGGCGGAGGCATACTGCTTGCCGTTCACGGTGATCGGGAAGGACATGTAGCCGATGTCGTCACCGTTCGGGCCGGCCTCAACCATCTGCGGGTAGGCCCAGGAGCCCAGCACCATGCAGCCGATCTTGCCCTGGTTGATCATGCCCTTGCAGCCTTCCCAGTCGGTGGTGGTGTAGTCATCCTCGATGAGGTGCAGCGCAGCCGCATCGTAGAGCACCTTGTACATCGCGTAGGGGCCGGTGCCGTCGCCGCGGTCGGAGAAGGGATTGTGCTGATGAATCATGATGCGGTTCTAAAATCGCCCGTGCCGTTGCAGGAGGCGCCGATGTATGCGTCCCACGCGCCCATCGTCCAGCCAGCGGCGTAGTTGGTGTACAGCGGGATAGCGTCGGTTTTGTCCTTGATCGCCTGCAGCGCGGCGATGAAGGCTTCCGGCGTCTTGGGCAGCTCGGTGATGCCCGCCTGCTCAAACACCTTCTTGTTGTAGACGATGCCCTGCGCGTTGCCCGTGGAGGGAACGCCGTAGGTCAGGTCGTCCCACACCCACTGGTCGGCGAAGTTGTAGACCTCCATCATCTCCTCCTTCGTGCCGAAGGGGATGAAGTAGGTGGGCAGCTCGTCCTTGTCAAGGGCGGGGATCATCATGATGTCGCCCCAGTTGCCGCCGGTCAGGCGGGTGAGCGCATCGTCCGCATAGGTGGTGATCGTGTCAAACTTGATGGTAACGTTCGGATACATCGCGGTGAACGCGGCGATGTACTCCGGGTACTTGGTGTCTGCCAGGTCAGTGCGATGATTGAGGATCATCAGGTCGGCCTTGATGTCGGTGTAGTCCTCGCCCACCTTGAGGTCAAGGTAGCGGGGCAGCTCGGCGCAGGCCGTCGCGGTCAGGGCGATCAGCAGCGCGCACAGGAGCATGGTCAGGGTTTTCTTCATGACAGGTTCCTCCTTTTGTTATTCGGGGTTCTCCTAACCCTTAAGCTAACTGTATTATATATTGTTAAGTTACTCATGTCAATATTAACTTTACGACTTTCACAAATTTTCTTCTCATTTTCTGAAACTCGTCCGACCAATTTCCAAATTCATCAGACGTTTCTTGACACACATCCCTCCCGCTCTCCCTTTCTCCTCCGACGGTGGGGGGCCCTTTGCCCACGGGCGACGCAAGTCCCTTGCCCATAATCAAAAGCGGAGCCGCCCGCCCCTTCCCGGGCCAGCACAGCTCCGCTTATCCATCCAATGTCCTTCAATGCTCCTCCCCGCGCAAGCCGCGCGTGGAATCGCGCTCCACAATCCAGCCGCCCACGATC
>JALFHA010000226.1 GCA_022776785.1 Clostridiales bacterium
GTAATCGTGCGTAAAGCCATGCATCTGGAGCGAAAAGCCGCTGTCCTGCTGGCGGCAGAGCGTCATCGCATTGCCCTCCAGCTGCTTGCCGACGAGGAAGAATGTCGCCTGCGCGCCGAATTTGCGCAGCTCGTCGAGCAACCGCACCGTGCTGTTGCCCGCGCAGCCGTCGTCATAGGTCAGCGCCATCATGCGGTAGCGGCTGTTGTCCGTCTGCTCCTGCGCCGTCTGTGTCATCAGCGGACGGACGTCGGGATAGTAGAGGATGACGTGCAGCAGCGTCTTTTTGCCGGGATAGACTGCATCCGCGCGGTAGGTCAGCACCATGCGCGCGCCGCCCAGCGTAAAGCCGGCATTTTCCAGCGCCTCGCGCGTGCACAGCGCGTCGAGCGCACGCGCATCCGGCTCAATCCCCGGAAAAGCCGCCGTGAGCTGCTCGCGCACAGCCTGCGAAAGCAATTCCCAGCCCTCGCTCTCGGGGGCAAACACGTCCCTGAGCGTCACGCGCTCCCCCGTGCTCATGTCGTATACGCGCGCTTCAACCTGCGCGCCCAGATGCACGCTGCCGCTCGTGCTCTCGCACAGCGTCAGGAAGCTCATCCATTTCGTGCCCGTGCGCGAAATGAGCGCGCCCGCGTCAATCGTCATGGCCTGCTGCGCGCTCTGCGCATTCACAGAGCGCATGGCGTCCGCCGCCATCTCATCGACCAGGGCGGCGATTTCCGCATCCACCTGCGAGCAGTTCGTCTGCGGATAGGTGCGCTTGAGCGTCACCCTTCTGTACGGCTCCTCGCTGACCGTGCTCTGACGCACGCGCAGCAGCTCGGGCGTCTCCTCATAAAGCTCCTCCGCCCGCCCGACACAGCCGAGCAGCAGCAGGCAGAGCAGCAGCAGCACCATTCGTTTCATCGTCTTCCCTCTGTTTCCATGAAGCGCGCCCTCTATTGCGCGTCGCTGCGTACAGACACACTGCGTACGCCGAAATATCTCGCCATCGATTCGTTCGTCCACATCGCCGCGTCCTCATAGGCCGTCGGCTTGCCGGTCACGGTCTGCACCGTCCACGCGGGCAGCGCTACGTCGTCCTCCGGCCCGGCAGTCTCGCACAGCGCATACTCGCGCTCAAACTGCGCGATGTACGCCGCCTGCGTGCCATCCATCTGGTCGCGCACCAGCTTGACGTAGTTGCCCAGCTGTCCGCCCGCGGCCCACACGGCCAGCGCGCACAGCGCCGCCGCCGCACAGACGCCCTTTGCCTTCCTGCCCGCCAAAAGCGCGCGGGTCTGAGCACGCAGACGAAGCACGATCATGCACAGCGCGATGGGCAGGGCGAGGAGCACATAGCTGTGGTACATGTTCACCACGCGCCCCGAGCCCGCGTAGCCCGAGGAATACATGTGCGGGATAATCATCGCGCAGAGGATGAGAACCGTCCCCAGCAGCGTCGCCCAGACGGGCGGGCAACGGCGGCGCACATCCTCTCCCTGCGGCAGCAGGCAGCACAGCGCGGGCAGCGCAAGGCACAGCAGCATCAGCAGCGGCGTCTTGAGCAAAAAGCGCAGGAAATACCCCGCTGCGTCGCGCATCGTCCACAGCACGGAGGACAGCAGCCAGCCCAGGCCGCTCTGATGCGCGCCGTCCGTCTCCATGCGCACGGCATTGCCCGGCGCGATAACGGAGAGCAGCAGCCCCGTGCCGATGGGCGCGAGTAGCAGCGCCGTGCGGATGGCCGCGCGCCGCTGTTCAGCCCGCTCCTGCGGCAGGCTGCGCGCCGCCCATGCCCTTTGCAGCGCCAGCATCAGCAGCGCCGCGCAGGTCATCATGGCGGTGATGTAATTGTCCATGCCCAGCGCAAAGAGCAGCGCGCACGCGCACAGCGCCATAAACGCCTGCCTCCCGCGCCCCGCCCGGGGCACGGCCAGATGGTCGCACAGCACGAGCGTCAGCAGCGCCACGGACTGCGCGCCCATGTAGAACCACGCGCCGTTGAACCAGTAGATGCCCTCGACCATATCCGGCAGGAACATGAGCTGCGCGGCGGAGAGCGCCAGCGCCAGCGGCAGCCATGCGCGCCGCGGCAGCGCGAGCCGCTTCCCGAGGAAGTGGCGCAGAAACACCAGCGCCGAAGCGAGAATCAGCCCCAGCAGCAGGACGGCGTGCGCGCCATAGTGCTCAAGGCTGAACACCGCGGGATTGAGCGCCATGATGATGACGCCGGTCACCGTGCCCTGCCAGTCCCGCCAGGTGCGCAGCGCGTAGCTGAGCGCGTCCTTGACAACGTGCAGGATGCTGCCCGTCTCAAGCCACGTCGCATGGGTGTACGCGGCAAAGGTAAAGTCGTCCGTCGCGGGGTGCGCGGCACGCGCGCCGAGGAAAAACGGCGCGAGCAGCGCCGCCCACAGCAGGATGAGCGCTGCACCCGTCAGCGCTTTGCGATGCTTCTGCACCCAACCCCTTCCTTTCTGTGGGCGCGCGCCCGCGCCGTCTGTTTGGGCAGGCAATTACCGCCCGTCCTTCATGTCGATATCCACAAAGCCGACGTTCTCCAGATTCTCGCCGATCTTGCGGTCATCCACGTTCATCATCAGCTGCTTGCGCATACCGTAGCTCTGTCGCATGTCGGCGATCTTCGCCGGGCCATTGATACAGCCGCCCTCGCAGGCCATGCCCTCGATGATCGTCTCGCTGAGCTTGCCCGCGCGCAGCAGCAGCAGCGCCTTCTTGCACTCCGCCGCGCCGGAGCACTTGCGGCACGAGACGGCCATGTCAAACTCATCCTCGATGAGCACCTGCTGCACAGCCGCGCCCACGCCGCCGGAGAGGGCGAAATTCTTGCCGTAGATGGAGCCCTGCTGCACGTCGGCGGCGGCAATCGTCTCGGGATCGACGCCCTTTGCCTCGAACATGGCCTGAAGCTCCTCGAAGGTCAGCACAAAATCGGCGTTCTCGCTGCCCATCTTCGCAAAGCGCTTGACCTCGCTCTTCTTGGCGATGCACGGGCCGATAAAGACGACCTTCGCGCCGGGGTGATTCTTCTTGATGAAGCGCGCCGTCGCGGCCATCGGGGAAACGGTGTGGCTCACCTTGTCCGCGAGCTGCGGGTAGTGCTTCATCACCATGTTGTAGAACGCCGGGCAGCAGCTCGTCGTCATGTGACCGCCCTCGCGGGCGACCTCCTTGGCCTCTTGCGCCTCGTAATAGGCCGTCGCGTCCGCGCCGAGGGAGACCTCCAGCACGTCGGTAAAGCCCAGCATCCGGATCGCCTTGATCATCTCGCCAACGGTCACGCCGCCGAACTGGCCCTCGATGGACGGCGCAAAGCACGCATAAACCTCGCAGCTCTCGTCCCGGATGGTCTCAATCACATCGGTAATCATCGACACGTCGGAAATCGCGCTGAACGGGCAGGCGACGGTGCAGCTTCCGCAGGAGATGCACTTGCCGTAGTCGATGGAGGCACGGCGGTTCTTCTTGTCCACGGAGATGGCGTCCACCGGGCAGGAGCGCACGCACGGACGGCGCGCGTCGGAGATAGCGTTGTACGGACAGGCCTGCGCGCACATGCCGCACTCACGGCACTTGTCCGGATCGATCATCGCGCCCTGATGCGTCATGATGATGGCGCCGAAGTTGCAGGCCTCCATGCACTTCTGCGCCAGGCAGTGCTGGCAGTTGCTGGTGACGGTGTAGCGCTGGAGCGGACAGCCCTCGCAGGCGCTGTTGAGGACGGCCACCGGCTCGTCGGTGTAGTAGTAGTGGTTCTCATCATACACGGACGCACGCCCGCAGGCCCAGTCCACGCGGTTGCGCAGGATCTCGCGCTCACGGTAGACGCAGCAGCGGTAGGTCGCCTGGCTGCCGTGCGGGATAATCTCCAGCGGGATGTAGTCCTTGTGCTTGTCGAGCGTGCCCTCAAAGCTGTACTTGGCCACGGCCGTCAGGACACTGTGCTTCATGCCGTTTTTCCTCTTGTTCTTCGTCATCCGTCCGTTCCTCGCTTTCCTTTTGTCCGATTGGAGAAAGGTGCCAGCGCGTGACGCGCCGAATTCCTGTTTGCAGCGGGCGAGCATCTGCCGGATCGGCAGCTCATAGGGGCAGCGCTTCTCGCACGCGCCGCAGCCCACGCAGTCGCCCGCCTTCTTTTCCATGGCAGCGTAGCGCTGCTTCGCCCAGTCGCCCAGCCCGTAGCGCTCCAGATACCCCTCCAGCACGAAGATGCCGCTGATGGAGATGCCCGCCGTGCAGGGCTGGCAGTAGTTGCAGCGGCGGCAGAACTGCGTGCCCAGCTC
>JALFHA010000245.1 GCA_022776785.1 Clostridiales bacterium
GCGCTCGATGACCGAGGCCATGGTGTATGTCTTGCCCGAGCCGGTGACGCCCAGCAGCACCTGACAGGGCGAGCCGGAGCGCACGCCCTCGGTCAGCGCCTCGATGGCCTGCGGCTGGTCGCCCTGCGGCTTGAACGGGGACTTGAGGACGAAGCGGCCTTCCTGCATGGCGAAAACCTCCCTGAAAGCGGGTCGTGCCCGCGCTGTTCCGCTCATTATAGCACAGAAAATAAATGCGAACAAGTGTTCCGACGATGAATTTGCAAAAACCTCTGCTGGCAGGCGCTGAGCGGCGCACCCGAGCGATCATCAGGAAAAAACGTCAGGAAAAGTCAGGAAAAATTTTTTGTTCCGGCGCTTTATTTCGGAAGGAAAAAAGCCCCGAAAATGAAAAAATCAAAGCAGACTTATGCAAAATTCTGGGAAAATCTGCGCGCATGACCTTCGGCAGGCGGGCCGTTTGCAGGGCGGATTGACCGCAGGATTATTTAGTATTGACAAGGAAAAACCGTGCGAAAACCGGGCCGAAGTGCTATAATATGGTTATCGAAAGGGGCGGAGAAGCGACAACGCCCGATCCCCTTGAAGACAGCGAATCACCATCACCCAATTCAAAAGGAGTGCTAGAGTATGACCGTGATTTTCGTTTTTGCCGCGCTCATCGCCGCAAATATTGCGTACTCCGTGATCGACAGCCGCCGCGCGGAGGATGCGCGCCAGATGGATGATTTCTACCGCGTCGAGTTCAAGAAGAGCTATGACGTCCGCAGGGAGACCACCCCTGCCTCCAGCAACTGGTATTAATTCTCAGACAATCAATCCGCCGGGCTCCGATGAGGAGCCCGGCGTTTTTGTGAGCGCGAGGCGGCGGCGGATTCCGGCGCATGGATTCATGCGGATAAAAAGGGGCTGACAGGCGTTTGCCTGCCAGCCCGTGTGTTTCACTTCGCGCTTATGATGAGAAACAGGATCAGTCGCCCTTGCCGTTGCGGTAGTCGCTCTTGAAGGTATAGTCCTTGTCCGGCAGAATCGCGTTGACGACGATGCCGACGATGGCCGCCACGGCCAGGCCGGAGAAGCGCAGCGTCAGGCTGCCGACGGTGAAGGAGATCGCCCCAACGGAGGAGAAGGTGATGCCCAGACCGAGGGAGAGGATCAGCGAGGCCACGATGACGTTGCGGCTCTTGGAGAGATCCACCTGATTCTCGACGAGGTTGCGCACGCCGATGGCGGAGATCATGCCGTAGAGGATCAGCGACACGCCGCCGATGGTGCCCACGGGCATCGCGGCGACCAGCGCGGCGAACTTCGGGCAGAAGGAGGCGAGGATGGCGAACACGGCGGCGATGCGGATGACGCGCGGGTCATAGACCTTCGTCAGCGCGAGTACGCCGGTGTTCTCGCCGTAGGTGGTGTTGGCGGGCGCACCGAAGAGGGAGGCGATGGCGGTGGCGAGGCCGTCGCCCATCAGGGTGCGGTGCAGGCCCGGGTTCTCGATGAAGTTCTCGCCCACGGTGGAGGAGATGGCGCAGATGTCGCCGATGTGCTCGATCATCGTCGCGAACGCGATGGGCATGATGGCGATGATGGCGGTGACGAGCAGGTTGACATCGCAGTTGCCGATGAGGGAGAAGACGGTGTTCTCATACTTCACCGGCAGGCCGATCCATGGTGCGGCGGCGACGGCGGAGAAGTCCACCTTGCCCAGCAGCGCGGCGAAGACATAGGAGACGATCACGCCCAGCAGAATCGGGATGATGCGCAGCATTCCCTTGCCCCAGATGTTGAAGACCACCACGGTGATGATAGCGACGAGCGCGATGGCCCAGTTGCCGGTGCAGTTGTTGATGGCGGAGTTGGCCAGCGTCATGCCGATGCAGATGATGATCGGGCCGGTGACAATCGGCGGGAAGAAGCGCATCACGCGATCCGTGCCGAAGCTCTTCACCAGCGCGGCCAGCACCAGGTAGAGCAGGCCGGAGCAGGCCACGCCGACGCAGGCATAGGGCAGCAGCGCCTGCTCGCCAGCCGGAGCGATGGCGGCATAGCCGGCCAGATACGCGAACGAGCTGCCCAGGAACGCCGGAACCTTGCCCTTGGCCAGGAAGTGGAACAGCAGCGTGCCAAGACCCGCAAACAGCAGCGTGGCGGACACGCTCAGCCCGGTCAGCGCGGGAACGAGCACTGTCGCGCCGAACATGGCGAACATGTGCTGCAGGCCCAGGATGAGCATTTTCGGCACGCCCAGCGAGCGCGCGTCGCGGATACCTTGATTCTCCATGACGAAAATCCCCTTTTGTGTCATATTTGTGCGGGCGCGGGCGCACCGCGCGCACATTGCTGGATATTATAAGCGAAAAGAACCGAAAAATCAAGAGCGGAGCAGGAAAAAAGTTCGGAATTCGCGCGATGCGCGGGGCGGGCTGACCGGCGGGCGCGCGGCGAAAGGCGCACTTGTTTTTTGGCGGAAAAGACGGTACAATAGAGAAGCAACCTGTATGGACGGAGGCGGCTTTGTATGGGCTATATCGCTGGCATCGGCGGCGCGAACATGGATCTTCACGGCAGGGGCGACAGGCAGCTCGTCATGCGGGACTCTAACCCCGGCACGCTGCACATGTCGCTGGGCGGCGTGTGCCGCAACATCTGCGAGAATCTGGCGCGCCTTGGCGAGGATGTGCGCCTCGTCACGGTCGTGGGGGACGATATGCACGGCCGCGCAATCCTCGAGGGCTGTGAGCGCGCGGGCATCCGCATGGACGCATCGCGCGTACTCCCGGGCGAGCGCTCCTCGTGCTACATCTCCATCATGGATGGCGACGGCGACATGCTGCTGGCGATGAGCGACATGCACATCATCAAGAAGCTGGACGCGAGCCTCGTCGATGCGGCGCGGGACGTGCTTGGCGGCGCGGAGTTGATCGTCTGCGACGGCAACCTCTCGGAGCGCACGCTTGCGCGGCTGACGCAGGTGTGCACGCGTCCGCTGTATCTGGACCCCGTCTCCACCGCATGGGCGCGGGAGCTGCGGCCGTTCATCGGCTGCTTTGACACGGTCAAGCCCAACCGCATGGAGCTGGAGGCGCTGACCGACTGCCCCGTGGACACGCTTGCGCATATCGAGCGCGCGTGCAGCGTGCTGCTCGAGCAGGGTGTTCGGCGCGTGTTTGTGAGCATGGGGCGCGACGGCATGGCGTATCAGGGCCCGGAGGGGTTCATCCACCGCGTGAGCAAACCGTTTGCCGGCATGGTGAACGCGACGGGCGCGGGCGATGCGGCGATGGCTGGCATCGTCTGGGCGACGCGCCGCGGCATGAGCGCGGAGATGACCGTCAAAGCCGCGATGGCCGCCGGAATGGTCGCCATTGCTTCCCCGGACACCATCAGCCTCGGGATGTCTCCCGCGGCGATTGAAAACATGATAAAGGAGTATTTGTGATGAGCAAGCTGAATCTGAAGGCGTATATGGACGTCACCCCCGAGATCGAGGAGGCTGTGCGCACGGGCAAGCCCGTCGTCGCGCTGGAGAGCACCATCCTCAGCCACGGAATGCCCTATCCCGAGAATCTGGGCTTCGCCCGCGAGGTGGAGAAGATCATCCGCGCGGAGGGCGCCGTGCCCGCGACGATGGCCATCATCGACGGCCGGCTCAAGGCGGGGCTGACCGAGGAGGAGCTCGTGCGCATGTGCGAGGCGAAGGACGTGCTCAAGGTCAGCCGCCGCGACCTGCCCATCGTCGTCGCAAAGAAGCTGACCGGCGCGACCACCGTCGCCACGACGATGATCCTGGCCGAGATGGCGGGGATTCACGTCTTTGCCACGGGCGGCATCGGCGGCGTGCATCGCGGCGGCGAGGATTCGATGGACATCAGCGCGGACCTGCAGGAGCTGGCGCATACGCCGGTGGCCGTCGTCTGCGCGGGCGCGAAGATGATTCTGGATATTGGCCGCACGCTCGAGTATCTGGAGACGATGGGCGTGCCCGTGCTCGGCCTTGATACCGACGACTTCCCGGCGTTCTACTGCCGCAAGAGCGGCTTCGG
>JALFHA010000249.1 GCA_022776785.1 Clostridiales bacterium
GCAAGGAGCGCCTTTGGCGCGACTATGCGGGTTTCCCGGGTCGGCAGCCCAATGTTCCCTTATTGTTCAAAAGAAAAAGCAGTTTCAGAGCAGGATGCGAAGCATCCTACGATTGAAACGGGGCTGATTCTGCAAAGCTAGGTTTTAGCTGCAAAATAGTATCAGTTTTCGCTTGCAGTCCTGCTTTGCAAAGCTTCCCCGTCAGGTATCGCTTCGCTCCCTGACTACTTTGCAAAACACTTTATCAATGGGTTACGTTGGGCTGCCGCCCAAACCCGCCAAGGGACTTCGCCCCTTGACCCCTTCTTCGCTTCGCGCTGATCTTCCCATCATTCCGCACAGAAGCGGGAGCGCCGCCTTACCGCCGCCCCCGCCCGCTTCCTGCCAGCGAGCAGAGGAACAGCGCCCTTTTGCGCCGCTCCTGCTCGCGCTTTTCTTTTTCCTCCTCAGCGATCTGCGCGCGCACGCGCTCCACGACGCGCTTCTGCGCGCGGCTGAGCTTGCGCCCGGCCAGATACGCCTCCGCCATCTCCGGCCGGCGGCGCAGCGTGATGAGCAGCGACTGCTCCAGCTGCCACTCGGCGATCTGCGCATGGCTGCCGCCCAGCAGCGGCGCGGGGACGCTCAGCCCCTCGAACTCGCGCGGACGGGTGTACTGCGGATACTCCAGCAATCCGGAGGAGAAGCTCTCCGTCTGCGCGCTCTCCTCGCAGCCCAGCACGCCCGGGATGAGCCGGGCCACGCAGTCCACCAGCACCATCGCGCCCAGCTCGCCACCGGTGAGCACATAGTCGCCGATGGAGAGCTCCTCGTCGATGCACAGGTCGAGCGCGCGCTGATCCACGCCCTCGTAGTGGCCGCAGAGCAGAATCAGCTCCTTTTCGCGCGCCAGCGCTTCGGCCTTCTTCTGCGTCAGCGTCGCCCCGCGCGGGGAGAGGTAGATGCGCCTGCCGCAGAAGCCCTCGCCCTGCACGTCGCGCATCGCATCCACGATGGGCTGAGCGAGCATCACCATGCCCGCGCCGCCGCCGTAGGGCGCGTCGTCCGTGTTGTGGTGCTTGTTCTTGCTGTACGCGCGGATGTCCACCTCGCGGATGGAGAGGATGCCCGCCTTCTGCGCGCGCCCCAGGATGCTCTGGTGCAGCGGCGCAAACATCTCCGGGAAGGTCGTCAGGATGGTGATCTTCATTCGCCGCTATCCCCATCCTGCGGCGGCAGCAGCGTCATGCGCTCGCGCTCGAGCTCCTCGAGCACGGCGTACATCTGCTCCTCCTGCGTGCCGACCTCCAGAATCTCGATCTCGCGCAGCGTCACCGTCTCCTCCTCCGCCTCGCGGCCAAAGAAGTCGAGCAGCCGCAGCTTGAGGCGCAGACCGTTGGCCTCCAGCACGCGGCCGGTAATCATCTCCTCGCCGATGATGACGCTGACGATCTCCTTGCGCTCCCGGCAGGCCAGCAGCACGCTGAGCAGCAGGTCGGTATCCTCCGCCGGAGCGTCCGTGAAGAACGGACGGTGGCGCTGCTTGTGATAGGCCATGAGCATCGCCAGCCGCTGCTCGTATTCCTCGCCGTAGAGTACCTGCAGCACGTCCGCGTTGCGGCGCACGCGCCAGCCGTCGATCTGCCCCCACGGGGTCAGGTCGCACATGAGCACATGCTGCCCATCCACCGCCTCGATAAAGCCCGCTGCGAAGCCCTCCGGATCCTCCGGGTCGGTATAGACGGAGGCCAGCGCCCCCTGCACCGCGAGAATCCGCAGCAGATAGACCATATAGCCGTTGTTCATCGCTCAATATCTCCTCTGCGGCAGGTAAAAGCGCCTGCCGCCCCACACGTCCACGATCATCACGCAGGGCTCGCCCGCGCAAACGGGCATCTCCATCACCGTCTTAAGCCCCGGCGTGGCCGGGCTGCGCACGCTCGACACGCAGCTTCTGAACACGTCTCCCTGCACGAAGCCCGCCGACCAGCTGTCCACCGCGTCAAGTCCTTCAATGCCTGCGGCGCGCGCAGCGGGGCTGTCAAACCCGCTCAGGCGCACCGTATAGGAGCTGATGGCCGGATAGACCTCCGCCTCCACGCGGCAGTCATCCTCGCCGCACGGGGCCTCCACCTCGAAGGCGAAGCCCGTCTCCTTGCCCGAGGGGCTTTGCAGCAGGCGCTTGGCCGTCACGGCCACGGCCAGTGGGTTCTGGTCCACGCACAGGAATCGCCGCCCCAGCCCCGCCGCGGCGGCGGCCGTCGTGCCGCTGCCGCCGAACAGATCGCACACCAGATCGCCCTCCTGCGAGGCGCACTGCACGATGCGCTCGAGCAGGCGGATGGGCTTCTGCGTCTCAAAGCCCGTGCGCTGGGGATCGCGCTGCTGCAAATGGCTCACGTCATCCCACACGTCGCTGGGATAGGCCGGCTCGTCGTCATAGTAGCGGTACTCCCGCCCGCCGGAGACGATGGCGCGATAGCTGCGCCCGTCCTCATCCACGCCGCGGCGCATGTGGTTGCTGCGCGCCTGCGCGCGCTCGAGCGGTGCGCCCCGGAGGTTGAAGTAGTACGAGCGCGTCTTGGCATAGAACAGAATCAGGTCGTGCTTGCGCGGGAAATACGTCCGCGCACGCCCTCCGGACTGGTAGCTCCACACGATTTCATTGAGGAAGTTGTTTTCACCGAAAACCTCGTCGAGCAGCAGGCGGATATGCGCGCTCATCCGCGAATCGATGTGCACGAAGATCGTGCCCTCGCGGCACAGCAGCGCGCGGCAGAGCTCCAGCGTGCTGCGCATCATGGACAGATAGGCCTCGCGGCTCTCAAAGCGGTCGTCATAGGCCAGCAGCGGGAGCGACGGCGAGCCCGTCTTATAGCCCTTCTCGCCGATGCGCACCTTCATCTCGAACTGCTTGCCGGTGTTAAACGGCGGATCCAGATAGATCGTCTGCACCTGCCCGCCAAAGCGGGAAAGCAGCGCATCGGCGCAGTCCGGCAGCTTGGCCTGAATGAGCGTGCCCGCGTTCTCCCCGCCCTGATGGCGCTCCGAAGCGCAGCAAATATAGGTCGCGGCCATATCGCCCCTCCACTTCCTCCCGACGCGGGATTTGCTAGAATTCCTCTTTGTAGTATTATACCGATTTCGGGCCGCATTGACAAGGGGCGAGCGGACTGATATGATGAAAGAAACCGGCACGAGGCCGGCTGGAATCCCCCCGCAAGCAAGCAAATTCTGCCGCCCGGCGCCTTGCGGAGGGATGGCTTTCACACACAGGAGGTATGCCCATGGATGCGCTCAACACCGTGCTCGCCGCAAGGGAAATACTCGATGCCCTCACGCCGCTCAAGACCGACTGCGGCCGACTCTGCGGCGGCGCGTGCTGTCAGGGGGACGAGCAGACGGGGATGCTACTCTTTCCCGACGAGGACGCGCTGTATGCGGGCTGCGGCTTCGCCCGCGTGCTCGATGCGGACTTCACCCTCGGCGGCGAGGCGGCGCGCCTGCTCGTCTGCCGCGGCACATGCCCGCGCGGGGAGCGGCCGCTCGCCTGCCGCCTGTTCCCGCTGTTTCTGCGCCTTGACGCGCGGGGCGGCACGCATGTCGTGCTTGACCCCCGCGCCCGCACCGTGTGTCCGCTCACGGGCTACGGAATGGAGGCGCTTGACGGTGCGTTTGTCGCCGCCGCGCGGCAGGCGTATGCCCTGCTCATGGAAAATGACCGCTGCGCCGCGTATCTGCTCGGGCTGGATGAGGCGATGCGGCTGTAGGCTACAGCGCCACACTCTGCATATAGCCCTTCCTGTCTCCGACGTAGAGCACGTTATTTGCGACAGACGCGCACTCGAACTCCCCGGCGAGGAGCATCGTCAGGTTTTCGCCGTTGACGTCGCAGGCCATCACGCCGCGCGGGGTGAGCTGGATGACCCTCTGGCCGTATGCGCCCACGAAGCTCGCGCCGTCGCGGCGGATGACGGCAGTCTGCCCGTTTGCCACGCGGAGGATATTGCCGCCCGAACGCACCAGCAGCGCCTGCCCGCACTGCGCCGCCTGATCGGCCTGCCCGGCGTAGACCAGCGTCTGCTGACCCGTTTTGATGCCGAAGGACACCACGCCCTCCTGTATCACGCACAGCAGCGCGTCGCCCTGCACGTCGAGCGTGAAATCGCTCACGCCCGTCATCAGCTCGCTCTCCTGCCCGGAGAGCGTTCTTTCTTTTAATGTGGCGTTCGCGTCGAGGATGTACATGTCGCCGTCGTGCAGCGCAAAGCGCAGGATGACCCCCGCGCGCAGCAGCACCTCGCGGGAGGTGCCGTCCTTGTTCATGCGGATAACGCAGTCCTCGCCGCCGTCGCTGGCGACGTAGTACAGCCGCCCGTTCGTCAGATGCAAAAAGCGCGGCACATCGCTTGCGAGCACGCTGGCCGCGCCGCCGCTGTACGGCCGTCTGACCAGCACGCCGCCCTGCGAGGCGTCCGCGCCGTAGAGATACTCCCTGTCGCTGACGGCGATGCCGCCGCCGCCGAGGCTGACCTGATACGCGCCGTTGAGGCGGTATTCCTCGCTCTGGCGCGCGCTGTTGTCGCCGGTCATGCGGGCGGCCTGCGCCGTCACCGCGGAGGAGGCGACCAGCCGGGACTGCGTGAGGCTCCCGGCCGCGCCGTCCGCCGTCAGGCCGTTGGCCTGCTGAAACTGGCGCACCGCCTGCTCCGTGGCCGTATCGTACACGCCGCTGACGAACGAGGCGGACAGGTAGCCCAGTTCCGAAAGCCGGAGCTGCACCTGCCGCACCTGCTCGCCCGACATGCCCGCCGAGAGCACATCGGACATCCGCGTGTCCGACGTGCTGGAGATCGTATCGCCGTAGCGCGCGCCGTTAGCGTCGAGCGCGTCATTGGAGTAGATCAGCTTGAGCGACTGCGGGCCCGCCGCGCCGTCCACCTTGAGATCGTTCATCGTCTGGAACGCCTTGGTCGCGTTGACGGTCGCCTGATTGAACTTGCCCGTCACATACTTGCTCTCCAGATATCCCAGCTCCACGAGACGGCTCTGGTACTGGCGCACATCGTCTCCCTCGCTCTCCCACTGGAGCACGACGTCGGTGTTGGGCTTGGGGGTGGGCTCCGCCGCAGCGCCCGACCCGGAGGACGACGAGCTGCCCGAGGAGGACGAGCCGCCCGAGCCAAAGTACTCGCTGTAGGCCACGGCCTCGCCGCTGTAGAGGATGGAGAGCGTACCCGGCCCGGCCACGCCGTCCGCCGTCAGACCGTTGGCCTCCTGAAAGAGCTTGACCGCCCTGTCCGTCGCCGAGCCAAACTGCCCGTCCGGGCTGGCGGAGAGATAGCCGAGGCTCTGCAGGTATTGCTGGAGCACCAGCACCTCGCCGCCCGTGCTGCCCTTTCGCAGCGTGGAGAGCGTACCGGAGGTGCTGCCCTCGCTCTGGGCGGGGGCGGAGGTGGCCTGCGGGGAATCCTGCTCCGTGCCCGCGGTGACGGCCGTGCCGCTCTCGAGCTTCTTCTTCGTGCCGCTGCCGACTACGCCGTCGGCCGACAGGCCGTTGGCGCGCTGGAACGCCTTGACAGCCTCCGTCGTCTCCGCGCCGAAGCGTCCGTCGATGCGCCCGCTGTAATAGCCCAGCTCAAAGAGCCGCGCCTGCAGGACGTAGACCTCCTCGCCGCTGCTGCCCTCGCGCAGCGCGGAGGACGGCGCGGGAGACGGCGTGGCCTTCGTGGCCGCCTTGCAGCTTCCGGCGAGCTTCTTGAGCGTGGATGCGCCCGCCGTGCCGTCCGCGGTCAGGCCGTTATTCTTCTGGAATTCGATGAGCGCGCTCTGCGTCTCCGAGCCGAACACGCCGTCCGCCACGCCCGTGAGGTAGCGCAGCTCGATGAGCCTCTCCTGCAGAGCGTAGACGTCGTTGCCCGTCATGCCCAGCGAAAGGCTGCGCGTCTGGTTCGGGTCGGCGGTCGTCACCGGCGAGGAGGCATACTTCGCCGAGGAGGAATAGAGCTTCGTCTGCGTCTGCTCGCCGGCCTGTCCATCGGCGGAGAGGCTGTTGGCGCGCTGGAACGCCTTGACTGCACTCGTGGTGGATGCGCCGTAGATGCCGTCCACGCCGCCGGAGTAATAGCCCAGCTCCGCGAGGCGCCCCTGCAGCTTGCGCACATCCAGACCGGAGGCGCCCTCCTTGAGCAGCACATAGCCCGTCTGCGTGCTCTGCGCGCTGACGGTCTTGGGCACTGCCGAGCCGGAGTAGAGCAGGTCCTGCGTCTCGCGCCCGGCGATGCCGTCCGCCGTCAGGCCGTTTCGGCTCTGGAATTCCGTGACAGCAGCCTGCGTCGCGGAAGCATACTTGCCGTCGATCGTGCCGGAATAGTAGCCCAGCTCGACCAGCCGCGCCTGCAGATCGCTGACGTCGCTGCCGGTGGAGCCCATGCGCAGCACGGGATAGCCCGCATTGTAATCCTCCGTGGAGGTCGCCCAGCTCTGCGCATCCGGCGCAGCGGTGGCCGCCGTGCGCTGCGTGGCCGTGGGCAGCACGCCCTGCGTCCAGTCCTGCCAGGTGCTCTGATCGCTCTGCTGCCATGCCTCGGGCGTGGGCGTCGCAGCGGGTTCAGGCGTGGGCGTGTTCGTGGGCAGGGGCTGCACGGTGCCGAAGGGCAGGGCATCCTCGCTGATGGTCAGCGGGTCGAGCGTCGGGTCGGGCTGAATCATGCAGCCCGTCATGGCGAAAAGCGCCGCCGCAAGCGATGCGGCCAGCAGCATTTTTCTGTTCATCACATGTCCTCCCCGGTCAAAATGGCGTCCACCTCGTCAAGCGAGCGGATTTCGTAGCGCACGGGCAGACCCCTGTCGTTCTCCCCGCCCTGCGGATTGAACCAGCAGGCGTCCACGCCCGCGTGATATGCGGCGGCGATGTCGCTTGTCAGCGAGTCGCCGAGCATCAGCGCGCGCCGCGCGTCGCTGACCCCGGCCTGCTCCATCGCGATGTGGAGCATCCGGGGATCGGGCTTGGCTGCACCGACCTCCTCGCTGATGACCATGCCGGAAATGAAACGCCGCACCTCGCAGCGCTCCATGCGCCCGTGCTGCACCCGCGCAATGCCGTTGGTGACGACCACGACGGGCAGCACGCGGCTCCACCGCCGCACGGCGTCGAGCGCGCCGGGCAGCAGCACGCCCTGGCGCGAGAGCGCGTCGGCAAAGTCCATGCCCATCTGCTGCGCATCCAGCTCCCCGCGCCCGATTTCCTTCAAAAAAATCTCAAAGCGGCGCGTGCGCAGCGCGCTCTGCGTGATGCCGCCGCGCTCGAGCAGCCGCCACAGCTCCGCATTGATGCGCGAATAGACGGGCAGCAGCGCATGAGGATCGCCCAGCGACGCAGCGGCGCAGATTCCGGCGAAGGCATTTTCCTCCGCTTTCTTAAAGTCAAAGAGCGTGTCGTCCGCGTCGCAGAGCAGCACGTCGTATCGTCTGTTCATGGATTTCTCTCCTCTGTTCAGGAATGCCGGTTGCCCCGCGTCCATTGTACCACAGATGCGCATCGTTTGAAAAGACGCGGCCCGATTTCCCGGGCCGCGCCGAACTGTCAATTTCTGGAGGCTTACACGTTAAAGCGGAACAGGGTCACGTCGCCGTCCTGCATCACATAATCCTTGCCCTCGCTGCGCACGAGGCCTTTTTCCTTGCAGGCGGTCATGGAGCCGTTTGCCATCAGGTCGGCAAAGGAGACGATCTCCGCACGGATGAAGCCGCGCTCAAAGTCGCTGTGAATCTTGCCGGCGGCCTGCGGCGCCTTCGTGCCCCTGCGAATCGTCCACGCGCGGCACTCGTCCGCGCCTGCGGTCAGGAAGGAGATCAGGCCCAGCAGCTCATAGCACTCGGCAATCAGCCGGTCAAGGCCGCTCTTGCCGATGCCCAGCTCCTCGAGGAACATCTCCTTTTCCTCGTCGTCCATCTGCGCCACGTCCTCCTCGATCTTCGCGGAGATGACGAGCACCTTGGCGTTTTCATCGCGGGCGATATCCTTGACGTCCGTCACGCCGGGGATGGTGTCCTCGTCCTTGCCCAGGTCATCCTCCTTGATGTTGCAGGCGTAGATGACGGGCTTGGTCGTCAGCAGGAACCACTCGCGGGCGATCTCGCGCTCCTTGTCCGTCATCGGGCAGGTGCGCGCGGGCTGGAGATTGTCAAGGTGCGCAAGCAGCTTTTCGCCCAGCGCGGCCTCGTCCGCAAACTTCTTGTCGCCGCTCTTGAGCATCTTGACGGCGCGCTCGGCGCGCTTGGCCACGCTCTCGCGGTCGGCGGCAATCAGCTCGAGGTTGATCGTCTCGATATCGTGGCGGGGATTCAGGCTGTCCGCATGGCGGATGATGTCCGCATCCTCAAAGCATCGCACGACGTGAACAATCGCCTCGCACTCGCGGATGTGGGAGAGGAACTTGTTGCCCAGTCCCTCGCCGTGGCTCGCGCCCTTGACCAGCCCCGCGATATCCACGAACTCGATGACCGCCGGGGTCTTCTTCTTGGGATGGTACATCTCCGCCAGC
>JALFHA010000281.1 GCA_022776785.1 Clostridiales bacterium
CGCCGCCGCGGACGACGCGCTGAGCATCTCCGCGAGCGATGTCTTCCGCCCCGGAAGGAGCGAGCTGACCGTCTCCATCTCCCTCGCCGTGCCTGCCGAGCTGACCGTCTCCGTCTTTGACGCGGAGGGCACGCTCGTGCGCCGTCTGGCTGGCAGCCAGCTCACGCATCCCGGCAACGGCGTGACGCGGCTGTACTGGGATGGGCGCGGGAGCGACGGCGCTTTCGTGCAGCCGGGGACGTATACCGTCGCTGCGGAGGCGCTCGTCGGCGGCAAGCGGCGCAAGGCCGCGTGCAACGTGGCGGTGAAAGACTGATATTTATCCCCGCAGGCGTTTGAACGGCAGCACCCGGCACTGTGCCATGCCCAGCTGCGCGAGCAGCGTATCCAGCTCCGCGCTGGCGGCACGCATGCCAGCCTCAGCGCACAGCGCAAGCTTCCCCATCGAGAGCGCCCCGGCCTGCGCGGGCATCACCGCGCGCAGCACGGCGGCGTTTTCGTTGGGCTCGCGTACAGACGCCATGCCCGCGGCAGCAGCCGTCAGCTCCAGCGCGTCCATGTCGCGCTGCGGCGAGCTCTGTGGCTCGACGACGAGCACCCGCTGCGCGCCCATCGCCTGGAGCACGCCGCATGCGGCGGCAACGTCCGCATCAGGCACGAGCGGCGAGCCCATCCACGTCACAGGTGCAAGGAAAGGTGGCATGGCCATCGCCGCGCGCGCCGCGAACGCCAGCGAGGCCTGCAACACCAGCACGGCCCCCGGCTCCTGCGCCTCCGCCTGCGTGGCGAAGATCACACGCCTCCCGCCCGTGGCCGTCCTGCAAAGAAACGCACCCCGCCGCGGACACAGCGCGAGGATGCGCTCCCCTGCCTGCACGCGCAGAAGATGCTCCAGCCGCCGCCCGTACAGCAGCGCAGGCGCCCTCGAGCGCAGCGCGGCGCGCAGCATCGGCGCAGGCGTGAGCAGCCTGCCGCCCATGCGCTGCATTTGCAGGAGCGCATCCCACATGCGCACGCGGTCATGCCCCGCGCAGTACAGCGCTGCGGGCCACGCGCCCGACTGCAGGCCGCAGACGGCGTAGGGCGGCAGATTGCGCCGCTCCAGCTCCTCCAGCACGCCCACGCCGCAGGCCGCGTAGGCCCCTGCCCCTGTAAGCACCACACCCAGACGCAAAGCCTCGCCCCCTCCCCTCGCTAGTGTATGTAAATGGGTGTCCGGCTATGGCTTTTCGCGCCGCTGCGTGCCATTTTTCTTTCCCGCGCGGCGATGGAAAGTGTTTCTCTCACTTCCTATCGCCGCGCTTTTGTGGTATAATGGCTCTGGCATTTTGAAGTGGAGCGCATGCGCTCCCCATGTGATTCCTCGAAAGGAAGTTATCCATGCGCATCAAACAGGTAAAAACCTCCGGCCCACCGCGCAGGAAACGCAGCGCGCTGCGCCGGGAAAAGCCCCGCAAGGGCACGCTGCCCCTGCTGCTGGCGCTCACAGCGGCGCTGGTGCTGCTCATCATCTTTGCGCCGAATATCGGCGGCACGCCCGCCTCCAACGTCTCCGGCACCGAGGTGCCCGCGGAGCAGGTCGCCACCGGCAACCGCGCCCTGCGCATCACGGAGGTCATGTCCTCCAACCGCTCGGCCTACCCCGATGAGGACGGTGCCTTCCCCGACTGGGTGGAAATCACCAACACCGGCGAGGAGCCCATTGCGCTGGGCGGCTACGGTCTGTCCGACCGGTCGGACAAGATCATCTTCATCTTCCCGGAGATGACGCTCGGCGCGGGCGAGCATGTGATTGTCTTCGCCTCCGACAGCAACCGCAACGCCGCAGGCGAAACATTCCACGCGAAATTCAAGGTCTCCTCCTCGGGCGATACGCTCTATCTCTTCGGCAGTGACGGCGTTGCCTTCCAGGAGCTGCCCGTCCCTGCGATGAACCACGACATGTGCTATAGCTGGGTCGGCGGCGAGGACTACATCATCACTGAGCAGTATACCCCCGGGTTCGACAACACGCAGGAGGGCTACGCCGCCTTCCGCGCCTCCACCGTGCTTGAGACGGGCGCGCTGGTCATCAACGAGATCTGCGCCTCCTCCATCACCACGCTCAAGGACGGCGACGGCGAGTACCCCGACTGGATTGAGCTGCACAACACCTCGAGCAAAGCCATCGACCTCTCGAATTATGCGCTCAGCGACAGCGCAGACAGTCTCGTCAAGTGGCGCTTCCCGCAGGGGGCCGTCATCGAGCCGGGCGGCTACTACGTCGTCTACGCCTCGGGCAAGGACAAGGGGCCGGACAGCACCGGCTGGCCGCACGCCAGCTTCAAGCTGCGCTCCAACGGTGAGACGGTCATCCTCTCGGATGTGCAGGGCCGCATGATCGACCTGGTCACCTACGACCTGCTGGAGGCCGATACCTCCTGGGGCCGAGACGAGGAGGGCACCAGCGGCTTCAAGGTTTTCCGCCAGCCCACGCCCGGCCTGCCCAACACCCGCACGGGCGAAATCGCGATGGACGCGGCGCTCTGCCTGGCCAACACCTCGGGCCTGTACATCACCGAGGTGATGGCCGGCAACAAGAACCTCGTCGGCCCGAATGTCAAGAATCCCTACGATTACATCGAAATCTACAACATGAGCGGGC
>JALFHA010000341.1 GCA_022776785.1 Clostridiales bacterium
CCAAGCGAACGGGCATGAGGGTTTTAACAGAGATCAGTATGAGCAGGGGGTTTCTATACAATAAAGCCCCGGTCAGGCAGTGCCCTTCCGGGGAAAAATGAGATCAGTATCCGTATAAAACGCCGCTCCTGCTAAAATCACTCCAGCATGGAGGTGCAGTGCGGGCAGCGGGTCGCATCCTTGGCGATCTCGCTCTTGCAGAAGGGGCACACGCGCGGCTTGACAGGCGCGGGCTCAGGCTTCTTCATTTTGTTCATCACGCGGATGACGAGGAACATGCAGAACGCAATCAGGATGAAATTGATGACGTACTGGATGAACGCGCCGTAATTCAGCGTGCCCACACCGGCGGCGGTAGCCGCCTCGATGGAGGCATACTTCTGTCCATCCAGCGCGATAAACAGGCCGCCGAAGTTGATGCCGCCGGTAATCAGCCCCAGCAGCGGCATAAAGATGTCGTTGACCAGCGATGTGGTGATGGAGCCAAACGCGCCGCCGATGACGACGCCGACGGCCATATCCACGACGTTGCCGCGCATGGCGAAGGCCTTGAACTCACTCAGAAACTTTTTCATGGCTTCTCTCTCCTTTGAATTGCTCTTTTGAAATCTCTATCGCATCGCGGTAAAGACCGCGCTGCTTTCTTATTCCCCGTCAGGGATGCCCATCCCCTCTGAACTGCCGCTCAGCCCGTCCTGTGCGGAGGCGTTCAAATCGGCCGTTTCCTTCTCCTGCGCGCCCTTGCCTGCCTCCTCGAGCTTCGCCGCCAGCGCAGAAAAGTCGATCTCCGGCAGATCAGCCAGCGAGCTGATGCAGAAATGGCGCAGAAAGGCGTCCGTCGTGCCATAGAGAATCGGCCTGCCCAGCGCCTCCTTGCGGCCCACCTCCTCCACCAGCCCCTTGGAGACGAGCGACTGCACCGAATAATCGCACTTTACGCCGCGGATCTGCTCTATTTCGCCCTTTGTCACCGGCTGGCGATAGGCGATGACGGCCAGCGTCTCCATCACCGCCTGCGAGAGCGACTGCTTCTGCACGGGCTGGAGCAGCTTTTCGACATAGAGCGCATAATCCGGACGCGTAGCGAGCTGCACATGCGCGCCAAAGCGCAGCAGACGCAGGCCGCGTCGGTCAAAATCATAGCCGCTCTCCAGCGCGTCGAGCGTCTCCTCCAGCTCTCCGTCCGTCAGGCCCATCGCCCGGGCGAGCTCCTTCTTCTCCACAGCGTCGCCTGTGACAAACAGAATCGCCTCCACGATGCCCACGCGCTCGGCGGGGCTCGGCTTATTCGGGTCTGTCAGCAGCGTCGTCTGCTCTGTCTTCTGCGTCTGCATCCCCGTTCCTCCTGACCGGCAGTATCAAAATATCGTCAAACGTCCCCTCCTGCTCGGCACGCAGCCTGCCCAGCTTGAGCAGCTCGAGCATCGCCATGAAATACGAGACAATCTCATCCCGCGTGACGTGCTGCGAGAGCATATCGGTAAAGAGCACCGGCCCCTTGCGCAGCCTCGCCGTGAGGTTGAAGACGCATTGCTCGATGGTAAAGCGATCCCGTGTAATCGAGCGGAACACACGGCCCGGCTCGTCTGCCTGCGTCTGCCGGGCGATGATGCGCTCCAGCGCACGCGTGAGCGCGTCAAGCGTCAGGCCAGTCAGCTCCACGGGCGGCGGCGGCAGCGGATATTCCTCCGGCAGCTTGGAAAAGACCTGCATCGCCGCCTGCTCGAATTCCTTCATCCGCCCGGCGCTCTCCTTATAGAGCTTGTATTCCTCCAGGCGGCGGATGAGCGCCTGCTCGGGCGTCTCGCCGTCCTCATCCTCGGGCTCCGGCGGGCGCGGCAGCAGCGCGCGGCTCTTGATCTCCAGCAGCATGGCCGCCATCGCCAGGAACTCGCTGGCGGAGTCCATGTCCAGCTCGTCAACGCCGCGCATCGATTCAAGATACTGCTCCGTGATTTCGGAGACGAAGATATCCCGGATATCGACCTTGGCGCGGGTAATCAGGTGCAGCAACAGGTCGAGCGGGCCTTCAAACTGCTTGAGCGAAACATACAGCGCCATGGCTTACCCCCAGATGGCCTGGATGGGCCAGAGCACCAGCGACTGCGCGGGATAGACCACCGCGCTGATGATCCTGCCCAGAATGCCCTGCGCGGAGAGCACCAGCACCACCAGCATTCCGATGCGGAATGCCCGCTGTGAGAGCTGAAAGCGCCCCTTGAACACGATGTCGTTGAAGACATGGTAGCCGTCCAGCGGCGGCAGCGGCAGGAGGTTGAACACCGCCAGATTCAGGTTAATCAGCGCCGTATAGGCAAACAGCCGCACAAACGGCACCAGCCAGGAAACGGCAATCAGCTCGCCGAAGTCCTCCATCACCGAGCCCGCCATGACCGACCAGACGGCGTTATAGCGATAGCTGACCAGCACGCTCAGCCCGACCTCGCTGACGATCTCGCCGCGCCACATGAAGGCGCTCAGCAGCGCAGCCAGCAGCGTAAAGGCAACAAACAGAATCAGGTTGACCGTGATGCCAGCCAGCGACACCTTGATATCGGCCTTTCTCCGGTCGCCCCTGTAGCGGTAGGGATTGACGGGTACGGGCTTGGCCCAGCCAAAGCCCGCGAAGAACATGAGCACTGTGCCCAGCGGATCCAGATGCGCCAGCGGGTTGAGCGTCAGCCGGCCTGCGCGCCGCGCCGTGTCGTCGCCGCAGCGATCCGCCGCGAAGGCATGCGCGCACTCATGGCAGCACAGCGCGATAAGCACCGCCAGCACGCGGAAGATCGCCTGATCGAAAAACGCGAGCGGCTCCTGAAACAGCGTGCGAAGACTGTCGAGCATGGCGCGCCCTCCTCTCCATAAGCCTACGGCCCGATGAGCGGCCGGGCAGGTTCCGAATAACTTCATTATTGTAGCGCATAAGTGCTTTTTCTGTCAATATAAAAACCTGCTAATGAAAATCAAGCCCTAAATTGAAAAAGTAGAGATGATTTTCTAAAACCAAAAAGTGTATACTTAATAAGCCTCGATTTTTGAGAAATCAAGGCCGACTTTCGAGCCGGTGTCAAACCGGCTCTT
>JALFHA010000347.1 GCA_022776785.1 Clostridiales bacterium
AAAAGCTAAAAGCGCTTGGCTGGGAAGCACCTGTAGTTGCTGCATAAGCCTTTCAGTTAAGCTCAAAATTTTCGATACAAAAGCTTTACAGGGGTAGTTTGCGCTTTTTTGCTACCCGAAAGATACGGTTTCAGAGTAAACACATCGGAGGGAAATACGGAATGCGCTCTATCCCTGTCCGCCTGCTTGCGGCAGCGCTGTGCTGTCTGCTGTGCATGGCCTCCGTCGCCGCGGCGGAATCGCCCGAGCTGAACATCCGCTACCGCTACTCCAACGCGGGCTACACCTTTGAAAAAGTCTCCCACGCCTCCTCCCCTACGGAGACCGAGGACGGCGTGGTGGACTATCTGGGCAACCACCAGATCCGGGCATATGTCGACGGCGTGAGCGAAGTCGGCAATGCAGACGCCATTCAGTCCTACTCCTACTGCGCCGTCGCCTGCGGCGACTGGGTGTACATGGGCACCATGTACGGCGCGCTGAGCGCTTATACGCAGGTGCAGAACTCCCTGACCGGCATGGGCATTTCCAGCGAGATCGCCTCGGCGATCATCGACGCCATGTTCAACGGCAAGCTCAACCGCGGCAGGGAGGACGACGGCTACTACGCGGGCAGCGTGTTCTTCAAGTTCAACGTCAAGACGGGCGAGACGAAGATCCTCATGTCCCGCGAGATGTACGAGAAGGGCGAATGCTCCGGCGTGCCCATCTTCCGCTCCGCGTGCGAATACAAGGGCAAGCTGTACTTCGTCGGGCTGGTGAGCAACGGCACGGCGCTGAAATCCTACAACGGCTACCCGCTCTCGCAGGAGGCCGCGCTGAACCTTGAAATCATGATGCAGACCGGCGTGCCGAGCATCTACGAGGTCGATCCCCGCACCGACGAGGTGAAGAAGGTCTACGAGTGCGTGGATGTCGCGGGCTACCGCAAGCTCAACGGCAACATGAACGGCAAGAGCGTCTTTACCTCCACCCGCGCCATCGGCACCTATCAGGGCTACCTCATCGCGGGCGGCATCCGCGTGGGCGCGGAGCGCACGGACGGCTATGCGCCGGGCGACGCGTGCATCCTGGCGGCCAACGATCCCGGCAGCGGCAATTTCAAGGTCATCGCCGACATGAAGGATCTGTACGACTATCCGGCCATCTGGCGCGACGCCGCCTCCGGCGGCGGCGGCATCTATCAGGTGCTCGAATACAACGGCAGCCTGTATGTCGCCATCGCCAGCGGCACCCGCGATACCATGGATCCCGATACCCAGCTGTATCGCCCCTTTGCCATCGTCCGCGGCGACTATGACGCCAGCAAGGGCGCTATCGACAGCCGGAACGCATGGACGTGGACCCCTGTCGTCGGCGACACGGCGGACGGCGCCAGATACACCTTCGGCATCGACCCGGAGCGCACGGCCAGCACCGTCTGCACGATGCAGGTCTACGGCGATCACCTCTACATCGGCGAATACAACGACGTGAACGGCAGCCTGACCGGCGTGCTCCAGCGCCAGAGCTTCAAGGTGCTGCGCCACAATCTCGAGCAGTCCATCAACCTCTACCGCATGGACAAGGATGAAAACATCGAGCTGGTCGTCGGCGCCAAGACCGCCATGTTCCCGAACGGAAGCATTTCCGGCCTGAAGAGCGGCTACGCCTCGCACATGAACCAGTACACCTGGATGACCACCGTCTTCGAGGACAAGATGTATCTGTCCACAATGGACGAGACCTCGCTGGTGCACGTCATCGCACAGTTTGTCAACGGCGAGCTGCTGACCATGTCCGAGGAGGAGTGGCAGAGTCAGGTCAACTACCTCCGCGTGCTCGTTCAGCTGCTGACGAACAGCCAGACCACCAAAACCCGCCAGATCCTCAGCCAGGCGCATGAGGTCACCGCATACTCGCGCAGCAGGGGCGCGGGCACGAATGTGAGCGAGGCCACCGCCGAGGCCATCGTCGAGCAGGCCATCGCCAGCGTGGACGGCGTCGATTCCCTCGAGCAGTCGCAGCTTGACGAGGCCATTGCGGACATCGTCAGCGGCGCCATGAACGTGGAAACCGCTCCGCTCTCCTCGGATGTGCTTAAGAAGGTGCAGCAGCTCAACGCCATGCTCTCCAGCCTGACCTCCCAGCTCGGCTCGAACAACTTTGCTGCGCTCGCCAGCAGGTACGGCGAGGCGCTGGAGCTCTATGACGCCATCCGGGATCTGCTGCCCGAAAACCTTCAGGCCATTTACGACATGCTGCTCAGCTTTACGACCCTTGAGAATATGGAGGATCTTGCCGTCTGTATGCAGTACATGACGGGCTCGAAGGCGGGCTTCGACCTCTACGTCATCGAGGAGACCAACGGCGGCAGCGATGTGAAGGTCACGCGCGTCACCGACAACGGCTTTGGTGATCGCTACAACCACGGCCTGCGCGTCTTCGCCGGGACGAACGACTATCTGGCTATCGGCACGGCGAATCCGTTCCTCGGCACGCAGATCTGGCGCATGAAGGCGCAAAGCCCGAAGGCGCCGTACAAGCTCATTCTGGGCGGCGGCGAGAGCTTTGCGCAGGGCTCCGACGCGCTCCTCGCCTCCAACGCCCCGCGCGACAAGTTCTGGCGCGTCGAGATCGACGGCGAAATCCTCCCCGTGAGCGAGTACAGCGTCTCAAGAGGCGACGACGATTCCACCCACGTCATCCTCAAGGGCGGATATGTCGCCAAGCTGGCGCTGGGCAGGCACGACATTGCCATCGTCTCCACCGACGGCAGCGCAGAGGGCTTCTTCACCGTCGTCGAGGCCGCCATCGACCTGCCGCAGACCGGAGACAGCTCCAACCTGTGGCTGTGGGTGACGCTTGGCGCCGTCGCCGTCGTGCTGCTGCTGGCCTGCATTTATGCCGGCAAAAAGCGGCAGGCGAAGTGATACTGATCCGCACATCAAGCAGCGGGAGCCGCCGCGGCGTCATGCCGCAGCAGCTCCCGCTGCGTTGTTTTTTATGCTCTTGCCTCCGCCGTCGTCTGCCGCACGACGAGCTCCACCGGCAGCGTGAAGTCCGCCGGGTCGGGCGATTTTCCCGCGATCAGCTCAAAGAGCGCTTCGGCAGCGCGCCGTCCCTTGCCGATGCCGTCCTGCCGGACGGTCGTCAGCGGCGGATAGCACATGCGCGCGATATCTGCGTCGTCAAAGCCGACGACGGAAACCTCCTCCGGCACGCGCACGCCGCCCTCGCGCAGCCCGGCCAGCACCGCCGCGGCGTACTGGTCGCCGGAGACGCAGATGCCCGTAAAGCGGCTCTCCCTGACCTGCTGCGCCAGGCAGCGGCCCAGTGCAATGCCGCGCTCCGCGCCGAAGGGATGCAGGCTGGTGATGAGGTTTTCCTCCCGCGGCTCGATGCCCGCGGCGCGCAGCGCGTCGCAGTGGCCCAGATAGCGCTGGTCGTTGTTCATGAAGCCGCGATGCACCGCGCCGATGAACAGAATCTGCCTGTGCCCGAGGGCAAGCAGGTGCTCCGTGGCGATGCGCCCGCCTCGCCTGTCATCCGCGCGCACCTGAATCAGGTCGGGCGCGTCGAAATAGGTGTTGATTGTCACGCAGGGCTTGCCCAGCTTGCGCACAAACTGCACCAGGCTCAGCGGCACGCAGTCCTTGAAGATGACGCCGTCCGGGTTCCAGTTATTGAGCATCAGCTTGAGCACGGCCTCGTCCGTGCCGCGGCGCATCATCAGGAAGTAGCCGTGATCGGTGACGACGCCCTCCAGCCCGGAGAGCAGCACGCCCGCAAAGCCGTTGCCTGCATAGGTCTCCTGCGGGCTGTGCGTGTCCACATAGGCGATGATGCGCGAGGAGTTGCTCACCAGCGCGCGGGCGGACATGTTGGGCACATAGTGCATCTGCTCAATCGCCTCGCGGATGCGTGCCACCGTCTGCGGCGATACGCGGTCCAGATTGCCGTGCACGACGTTGGAAACCGTCGTCATGCTCACGCCGACCGCCTCGGCAATATCCCGCATCGTTGCCATAAGCATCCCCTCCCGCCGGGTTTGTCTTATTGTGCCCGCATTCTGTTCATATTATAGCATGGATGGAGGTGGGGTGCAAACCATACTCCCAATTCTGGCTTCCTGAAAATCAAAGAAAATGTGTCTTTCCCTTGACTGTCCTCATTTCTTCTAGTATCATTTATTATCCGGAACACTGACCGGTTTCTGATGAAAAGGAGCTTTCCATATGAACTATCTGCTGAACCTTCTTTCTCCATTTGCGCTTTTTATGCTCTCGCAATGGGGCTGGTGGTGCTTCTTCAGCAAACACAGCAGCATTCACCGTCTATTTCTCCCCTCGCTGACAGCCTGCTTCCAGATAACGGCGTTGGTCTGCTTCGGTATGGTCGGAAAGCTCCTTCCGGGGACGTATGCTCTCCTCCTTTTTGGAACAGGGTATTTACTTTACGCCTTCCTGCGCAAATACCGCCCTCTTCAATCTCTGTCCTGCATCGGGCTAGTATTCCTCCTATGTACGATGGCAGTTATTTACCTTGCAGCAAAGGGCAAGGTCGTCTTTGTCCATGATAATTTTGCCCACTGGGCCACGCTCGCCAAGGAGCTGTTCAGAACAAACCATTTTCCCAGCAGCAGCCATCTTCTGACCGAGCACTTCACCTATCCGCTGGGCAGTGCCGTATGGATTTACTTTTTTTCTCTACTCATCGGCCCGGATTCCGAATCCATTTGGATGTGCGGACAGGCGCTGCTGATGCTGTACTGCATCCTCCCCCTCTTCTGTTTTCTACCGAATCATGCCTCCCCTGTCTTCAAAGGCATCTTTCTTCTGTTTACCATTCTGCTGACCAATTGCTTTTTGTTCTATAACATCCGAGTAACGAATCTAATGGTCGATACCCTTCTCCCTCTGGTTGGAGCTGCCGCCTCTATTTTCGCCTACTCTACCGATAAGCCGCAGCCCTTCTCCATGGAAGGGGATAGCAGAATCGGCTATCGCAACACATGGCTTCTTCTCCCATACCTGAGTACATTAATTCAAATCAAGACCTCCGGCCTATTTTTTGCTGTCGCAGCAGTTGTCATCCTGCTGCTCAAGCCCTCGGTTCATTCAGATAAAAAACGGTTGGTTCAAGTCGGCGCTGTTTTCGCCCTGTCACTGGTTCCCCTGTTATTCTGGCGGGTTTACTGTTCCTTCAACTATGCCGGAATGACAGCCAAACACGATGGCTCTCTTTCCTCCTTCTTCACCATCCTATCCAAAAAATCAGCAGATAACATCTCTACTATCGTCTTTCAATCCTTGAAATACTTTTTTACCTCTCGCTATACCATTGAGTTTTTCATCGTTTTGACCGTTGTATTCCTTCTGGTTATGTTCATTTCCAGCGATGCGCATTTCTACATTGCTGCAAAAGCATGGGGCCTTCTCATCGTAGTCTACCTGCTTTATGCGTTTATGACAACAGCCATGTATATCTTTTCCATGCCGCTAAACGAGGCACTGGAGCTAGCTACAATAGATCGCTATCAGAAAACTATTCTAATTTATGGCTATTATATTATCGCCTGCACGATTCTCTTTTCCATAGCCAACGTCGATTTCATTCTTGTACGCGGCAATGCGCAGCTAACGAAAAAAACAGAAATTCATCCAGCCTTTGACAGCCTTGACAATCATTACGCGCCATTGACCATTGTGCGTATCAGCAA
>JALFHA010000030.1 GCA_022776785.1 Clostridiales bacterium
ACCACCCCGCGCGCATGGCCGCCCGCGCGCTGGCCGAGCGCTTTTCGCAGGAATACGGTGTGCCCCCGCTCGACCTCTACGCCATCTTCGAGGGCACGGGCGATTTCAACATCTCCACGCTCACGCGGGCCTTCCAGCCCAAGGGCAGGTGCTTCGGCGAAAACTTCTATTTCGCCGGGGCGCAGATCGCCCCGCGCGCGGGCGCCGCGCCGTGGCAGTCCCCGCAGGACGGCAAGCCCGTCGTCTACACATCGCTGGGCTCGCTGTTCAACGACTGGCCCGAATTCTACTCGATGCTCTTTCCCGTCGCCCGGGAAACGGACGCGCACTTCGTCTGCGCGCTGGGCGGCACGCTCACGCGCGAGACGCTGGGCGCCGTGCCGCGCAATGTGACGCTGCTGCCCTTCGCGCCGCAGCTGGATATCCTGCCGCATACGGACTGCTTCATCACCCATGCGGGCACGGGCAGCGCGATGGAGGCGCTCTACTTCGGCGCGCCGTGCGTCTGCCTGCCGCAGATGGAGGAGCAGCAGCTCACCGCCTCGCGGCTGGTGAAGCTGGGCGGCGCGCAGCGCACCATCCGCCGCAGCGCGCTCACGCAGCAGACGCTTTTTGAGGCCATCGATACCGCGCTGCATGACGAGGCGTTCCGCGCCCGCGTGCGCGCCGCCTCCGAGCAGACGCGCGCGCTGAGCAGCGCGCAGGGCGCGGCCGAGGCCGTGCTTCGCTTCATGGAGGGGCGCAAAGCCTGATCCCCGATCAAACCATCCATTCGTTCACCAGAGAGGAGACGTTTTCCATATGAAGATCCTGTTTGTCACCAGCGAATGTGCGCCGTTCAGCAAGTCCGGCGGCTTGGCGGACGTCGCCTTCTCCCTGCCGCCCGCGCTCGCCAAAACGGGGGATGAGATCGCCATCATCGCGCCGCTGTACCAGTGCACGCGCGAAAGCCACGGCGATACCCTGACGCATGTGCTCACCACGCGCGTCTCGCTCGGGCCGCGCCTGCTCGAGTGCGGCCTCTACCGGGGAGAGCTGAACGGCGTGACCGTCTGGTTCATCGAGAATGAGCACTTCTTCCATCGCCCGCGCCTGTACGGCTACGGGGACGACTCGCTGCGCTTTGCGTTCTTCTGCCGCGCGGTCATCGACCTGCTGCCCAAGCTGGACTTCATGCCCGACATCCTCCACTGCAACGACTGGGAGACGGCGCTGGCGATCATCTACCTCAAGAACGACGCGGTGCTCAACGATGCGCTCAAGCCCATCCGCACCGTGTACACCATTCACAACATCGCCTATCAGGGGCAGTTTGGCCGCAGCGAAATGAAGGACACCTTCGCCCTGCCCGACGGCTGGTATGACGGCGGCCTGGGCTACGAGTTCGAGGGCCGGCAGGACATCAACCTGATGAAGGGCGCGATGCTCATGGCCGACGCGGTTTCCACCGTGTCGCCGACCTACGCGCGCGAGCTTCACTTCCCCTACTATGCCCACGGGCTCCAGGGCGTGGTGGACATCGTGGACGGCAAGCTCTACGGCATCCTCAACGGCATCGACGTGGAGCACTACAACCCCGCGCACGACCCGCTCATCCCCTACCACTTCACCGTGGACGACATGCGCGGCAAGGCCAAGTGCAAGCGAGAGATTCAGCGCCTGTTCGGCCTGCGCGAGGAGGCCGAGTGGCCGCTGCTGGCGTCGGTTGCGCGGCTGGTCGAGCAGAAGGGCATCGAGCTCATCCGCCAGATTCTGCCGCGGCTGATGGACATGGGCGTGCAGCTCATCGTCTTTGGACAGGGCGACCAGAAGTATATCGACTACTTCAACTGGGCCAAGGCCAACTGGCCGGGTCAGCTTGGCTTCTCCAGCGACTACAACGAGCCGATGGCCAGCGCCATCTTCGCCGGCGCGGACATGTACCTCATGCCCTCGCGCTTCGAGCCGTGCGGCCTGTCGCAGATGATGGCGATGCGCTACGGCACCGTGCCCATCGTCCACGAGACGGGCGGCCTCAAGGACTCCGTGCGCGCCTACAAGGACTTCGACGGCGTGGGCGACGGCTTCGCCTTCTCCGACTATCAGGCCAAGGATCTGTACCTGGCCATCTCCGAGGCGGTCAAGCTCTACTTCGCCGACGAGGCGATGTTCGCCAAGCTGCGCCGCCGCTGCATGACCAAGGACTTCTCGTGGGAAAAGAGCGCCCAGCAGTACAACCGCATGTATGACGACATCGCGGGCACCCACAGCGCCGAGGGCATCACCTTTGAGGAGGCCTTCGATCAGCTCCGCCACGCCTACGAGAAGAACGACGCGCAGAACAAGGTGCGCTTTGCCGAGCAGATCGACAAGAGCTTCCACCGCGTCGTTCAGGTTCAGATTGTCGGCGAAGGCGAGGGCTTCTTCCACGTCGAATTCGCAAACGGCGAAATCCACATCCGCCCCACGGCGCGCCCCGACGCGGAGGCCTTCGTCGTGTGCAGCTTCGACAACCTGCTGGCCATGGCCCGCGGCTTCGTGACCACCGACAAGCTCTACATGAGCGGTCAGCTGCGCATCGAGGGCAACCTCTCCAAGGGCTTCGAGATCCGTCACCTGCTCTCCCCGTCCAAGTGAGCGCGGATGTCTCCTGCAGGCCCTGCTTACCAAAAAAGCGCATCCAAAATAAGTCAACCTGAAATATTGGTCTGATGTCTTGATTTCCCCCTGTGCATCGTGTTATAATTGTATGGAAAAATGAGGCAGGTGCGTTTTTCGTCCCCGCCCTCAAATAAAAATCAGGAGTGATTGACAATGGCGCGTATCGTAACTCTCGGCGAAATCATGCTCCGTCTCAAGAGCCCGGCGCTTGAGCGCTTCTTCCAGAGCCCATCCCTGGAGGCCACCTTCGGCGGCGGCGAGGCCAACGTGGCCGTTTCTCTGGCGAACTATGGCATGGACGCGGCCTTCGTGACCGCCCTGCCCAACAACGCCATCGGCGAGGCCTGCCTGCGCGACGTGCGCGGCTTCGGCGTGGATGTCTCCAACATCAAGATGATCGATGGCCGCATGGGCATCTACTTCCTGGAGACCGGCTCCAACCAGCGCCCCTCCAAGGTCGTCTACGACCGCGCGGACTCCTGCATCGCCAAGGCGCCCGTCGATCTGTTCGACTGGAAGAAGATCTTTGACGGCGCGACCTGGTTCCACATCACCGGCATCACCCCGGCGATCTCCCAGAGCGCTGCCGACCTGTCCCTGGCCGCCTGCAAGGCCGCCAAGGAGATGGGCCTGACCGTCTCCTGCGACCTCAACTACCGCAAGAACCTCTGGAAGTACGGCAAGGAAGCCAAGGAAGTGATGAGCGAGCTGACGAAGTACGTCGATGTCGCCATCGCCAACGAGGAGGACTTCCAGAAGTCCCTGGGCATCAGCGCCAAGAGCGACGTGGAGAGCGGCGAGCTCGACCGCGACGTCTACAAGACCATCGCCCAGACCGCTATGGACCTGTATCCCAACCTCAAGACCGTGGCCATCACGCTGCGCGAGTCCAAGAGCGCTGACACCAACTACTGGGCAGCCTGCATCTACGACGGCAAGGAGTTCTACGTCTCCCGCAAGTACGCGATCACCGATATCGTGGACCGCGTCGGCGGCGGCGATTCCTTCGGCGGCGGCCTGATCTACGGCCTGAACACCTACAGCACCCAGGCCGAGGCGCTGGAGTTCGCCGTTGCGGCCTCCTGCCTCAAGCACACCATCTCCGGCGACTTCAACCGCGTGACGGTGAAGGAAGTCGAGGCTCTGATGAAGGGCTCCGGCTCCGGCCGCGTGGAGCGCTGATTTTCTTCTCGCAAACCGCATATGAGCAATGCCCGGCTTCGGCCGGGCATTGTTTTTTTGCGCGTCATACTGTTCTTCGATTAATACTGTCTTGCACTTAAAAGCTCGAATGTAAGCGCGAAGCGAAGAAGGGAGTTTGAGGGATGAAATCCCTCAAGCAGGTTTGGAGCCGCAACCTGCCGCCGTCTGTGGCGGAATCAGGCAAGCGAAGGCTGGAAACCGCAAGGAGCGCCTTTGGCGCGACTATGCGGGTTTCCCGGGTCGGCAGCCCAATGTTCCCTTATTGTTCAAAAGAAAAAGCAGTTTCAGAGCAGGATGCGAAGCATCCTACGATTGAAACGGGGGC
>JALFHA010000093.1 GCA_022776785.1 Clostridiales bacterium
TGGAATCCGTGGCGGGGATGCAAAAGGTGCAGCGAAGGGTGCCTGCACTGCTACATTCACAAGGGGGATGCAAAGCGCGGCATTGATACGGGCGCCATCGTTCGGACGAAGGACTTTTCAAAGCCGGCTGAGCGGCTGAAAAACGGCAGCTACAGGATGAAGGGCGGCCTTGTATACACCTGCTTTTCCACGGATTTCCTGATTGAAGAGGCGGATGACTGGCGCCCGGCGTGCTGGCGGATGATGCGGGAGCGCGCGGACTGCACGTTTCTCTTCCTCACCAAGCGGATTGAGAGGCTGAAGGAATGCGTCCCGGAGGATTGGGGAGACGGGTATGACAATGTGGTCGTATGCTGTACGATCGAGAACCAGCAAAACGCAGACAGAAGGCTGTCCGCATTCACGTCCATGCCCGTGAAGCACAGGTGCATCACCGCCCAGCCGCTGCTTGAACGGGTGGAGATCGAGCGGTATCTCGGGGATATCGAGCTGGTTGTCGTCGGCGGCGAATCGGACCGCTGCGCCAGGCCGCTTGACTATGACTGGGTTCTCGATATCCGCGAGCAGTGCATCAGAAGGCAAGTCAGCTTTGAATTCAGGCAGTGCGGCACGCATTTCATCAAGGATGGAAAGCAGTATACGCTGCAAACGAAGGATTTGTGCAGCCAGGCGAGAAAGGCGGGCATCGATTTCTGCGCAGCAGAAGGGAAGGCGGCAATCAGATGAACTATTTGCGCATCACAAAGGACAACATCGACGGGGAGCACATCTGCTGCGCCATGTCCGGCAAGCAGAGCCTTGCCAAAAAGGAGTGGCTCAGGCAGCGGTTTGACGAGGGCCTCGTCTTTTACAGAAGCGAGGAAAGGGGCAAGTGCTTCATCGAGTATATCCCGGCGGAAAACGCGTGGGTGCCCATCGACGCGGAGGGCTACCTCTATATCGACTGCCTGTGGATTGCCGGAGCGATGAAGGGGCATGGCTATTCAAACGATTTGCTGGATGAATGCATCCGCGACGGCCGGGCGCAGGGACGAAAGGGGCTGTGTATCCTCTCCTCGGAAAAGAGAAAGAGGGAGTTCCTCTCCGATCCGAGGTATCTGGCCTACAAGGGCTTTTCCGTTGCGGATACCTCAGATGCGGGGATCACGCTCATGTATCTGCCGCTTGAGCCGCAGGCAGAGCCTCCGAGGTTCAAGGACTGCGCCAGGCATCCCCATGCAGAGGGCGATGGCTTTGTCCTCTACTACACCGACCAGTGCCCGTTTACCTATTACTGGGTGCCGCGGGTGGAGGAAGCGGCCAGGGAACACCATATTCCCCTGAAGGTCATCCACATCACGGACAGAGAAGCCGCACAGAGCGTGCCTGCCCCTGTAACCACCTACGCCCTGTTCCGTGACGGTCGCTTCGTGACGCAGGGCATTCAATCGGATAAGAAATTTCTTGCGCTGGCCGGAGCTGAAGGCTGAAACAAACCTGAGGAGAACAATGAGATGGACGTCACATTTGAACACAAGGGCCCTATGACCCTGATCGGCTACTCCACCTCCATCCGCATGGAGGAGGGCTATCAGAAGTGCCCGGAATTCTGGAATACGGCGTATACGCAGAGGTACGCCCGGCTCTGGCGGACCATGACGCCCGAAACCCCGGTGGAAAAGGCCATCCTTGAAAACGGCGTGGGCATGTTCGCCATCTGCGACGAGAAGGAGGGCTCCTTTGATTACTGGATTGCCGGGCTGTATCGGGGCGGCGAGGTGCCGCAGGGGCTCAGGCTGTTCACCTTCCCGGAAAGCGACTGGGCGATGTTTTCCGCCAAAGGCCCCCTGCCCGGTTCCCTGCAGGCGTTGAACACCCGAATCTGGCAGGAATGGTACCCGCAGAAGGGGCAGACATACCGGGACAATGGCAGCGCCATGCTGGAGGTCTATTCCGCCGGAGATATGCAGAGCCCCGATTACGAATGCGGCATTTGGATGCCGGTCTTCATGCCCGAGGGGCTCAGCGGGCAGGAGACAGTTTCCACGATGACCGGCATCCTGTAAACGGTGCCGGAGCTGAAACCGATACATCAAAACCGGAAGGCGATTGTATTTATGAAGAAAACCGGAAAAAAGCATCCGCTGCGCAGGGCGGTTCTCCTCGGCATGGCCGTTGTGCTCGCGATCACAGCGGGCGTCTATTCCTACTTCGGCGGCTTTGGTACCGGCGAATGTGCGGATACAGAGGAATTCTCAAAATATGCGTCCACCGTCACAGCGCTCACGCTGCCGGAGCAGACGCAGATTGTCGCTCTGGGCGAGGCAACCCACGGAAACGCGGAGTTTCAGCGGCTGAAGCTGGATGTATTGCAGATTCTCGTCGAGCGATACGGCGTGCGGGCCCTTGCGCTGGAGGGGGATTATGGCGGATGCGAGGCCGTCAACCGCTACATCCACGGCGCAAAGGGCTCCGCAGAGGAGGCCGCGGCGGCCATCGGCTTCGCCATCTACCGTACGCAGGAGATGGAAGACCTGATTGCGTGGATGCGCAGCTACAATGAAACGGCTGCGCCCGGGGAGGATCTGCGCTTCTATGGCTTTGACATGCAGCGCCTCGCATACAACTATCGCTACCTGCTGGAAGCGGCGAAGACAGCGGGCGTCGATACCGCGGCGCTTGAAGGGCTCTGGGACACAGAGGCGGACGGATACGCTGACGACTATACCCCAAAGCAGCGCGCGGAGGTGCTCGACGCGGTCAAGGACAGTCTGCCCGCCGACGATGCGCAGGCCATTCATTTTGCGGACATCCTGCTGCAAAACATCGAGCTTGGTCAGGCCATGAGCAATCCAGGGGCAGGCAACCCGCTCCGCGACCGAATGATGGCGGAGAATGCGATGTGGATTCTCCATCAGGAGCAGGCCCGCGGACACCAGCGCATCCTCGTGACCGGACATAACGGCCATATGGAGCAATTTGGGAGCTACGGCCCGGATGCAAAGGTAATGGGCAATCTGCTGGCGGACGAGCTGGGCGACGGGTATTTCGTCATCGGCACGGACTTCTATCGAACTGTCTGCAATCTTC
>JALFHA010000360.1 GCA_022776785.1 Clostridiales bacterium
GTTGTTGCCCGTCACCTTGATCATGCCCAGGATCTCCTGGTCGCTGTAGTTGTTGCCGGAGTTTCCGCCATTGCTGTTGTACTCAGACTCGGAGATGATCTCCATCATGTCGGAGCGGACGTAGCCGTTGTGCGTGTAGCTGCCCATGTTCACGGAGACATAGTACCACTTCACGCCCGCAGAGGTGTACGTCTTGGTGATGCGCAGCAGCTGGCCCTTGCCAAGGCTCGCCTTGGAGGCGGAGGTCGTCGAGTAGGAGGCGCGCAGGTAGACGTTGTCCTTGATGATGCGGCCGTACGAGTTCTCCGTCGTCACCGTGGTGCCGGAGGAGCCGCCGTCAGAGATCGTGCCGCCCGTCAGCGCGCGCAGCTTGCTGAGGGTCGCGGCGCCGGCGATACCATCGACGGTCAGATTGTTGGCATCCTGGAACTTGCGCACGGCCTTGCGCGTCAGGCTGCCGAAGCTGCCGGTGATATCGCCGTAATAGTAGCCCAGCTTCTTGAGCATCGTCTGCAGCTCAGTGACGGCGGTGCCGCTGTCGCCCTCGCGCAGCGTGCCCGCGGTGGTCGATCCGCTGCCGCCTGCAGGCGTGGAGCCGCTGCTCTTGAGCGTGCTGGCGATAGCGTTCACCGTCGAGGTGCCGGCCACGCCGTCCGCCGTCAGACCCCTCGCCTTCTGGAACTTCTTGACGGCCTGCTGCGTCAGGCTGCCGTAGCGGCCCGTGATGTCGCCATAGTAGTAGCCCAGCGTCGTCAGATTCTGCTGGAGCGCGCGCACATCATCGCCCGTGGAGCCGAGCTTCATGCCGCTTGTGCCCGTGCCGGAGGAGGTGGAGCCGCCCGCCGCCGCAATCGCCGAGGCGATGGCGTTGAGCGTGTTCGTTCCGGCCACGCCGTCCGCCGTCAGGCCCTTGGCCTGCTGGAACTTCTTGACGGCCGCCTCGGTCTTCTCGCCGAAGTTGCCGGTGATCTCCGCATAATAGTAGCCCAGCTGCTTGAGATCCTGCTGGAGCCGGGAGACCTTGGTGCCCTGGCTGTTGAGCTTGAGAGCCGTACCGCTCGAGGTGGAGGAGCTGGCGGAGGAGCCGCCCTTTTTGGCGACAGCCGCCGCAATGGCGTTCAGGGTCTTGGTACCCGCCACGCCGTCCGCCGTCAGGCCGTTTTCCTCCTGGAAGCGCTTGACAGCGGTCTCCGTCTTGCTTCCGAAGTTGCCGGTGATCTCCGCCCAGTAGTAGCCCAGCGTCGTCAGATCCTGCTGCAGGTTGCGAACCGCCGTGCCCTGAGAGCCGAGCTTGAGGCCGGACGTGCTGCTGGAAGAAGAGGACGAGGAGCTGGAGCCGCTCGCCGCGTAAGCCGCGTCGATCTTGGCCAGCGTCTGGGGGCCGGCGATGCCATCCGCCGTCAGGCCGTACTTCGCCTGAAAGGCCTTGATGGCGGCCTCCGTCTTGCTGCCGACATTGCCGGTGATCTCGCCGCTGTACAGACCCAGTGCCTTGAGCTTGGTCTGCAGGCTCTTGACCGCCTCGCCGCTGGAGCCGCTCTTGATATAGGAGTTATCCGAGTCGGACGCGCTGGCCGAGCGCTGCTTGGCGGTGAAGGTGCCCACCCTTGTGCTGGGCAGATCGCCGCCGCTGACCTTGAACTTGTCCTTCGCCTGCTGGGCGCTGAGGACCTTGACATAGGTGGTCTTTCCGTCGCTCTGGCAGACCCAGCCGCTAGCGACGTTGCCGTCGCTGTCGCGGTACTTGATCTGGACGAACGTGTTGCTGCCGCTCGTCTTGGAGCTGGTGATATACACACAGGCATCCTTCACCACGTTGTCGATAATCGTGGCATTGGTGGAGGCCGATTCACGGACGCGGACGCGCGACTGCGTCTGGCCGTAAACCTTGCTGTAGCTGGCGGCGCTCGCCAGCGGCACAGCGAAGACCGTCACCATCGCCAAAAGCGCTATAACCAGCGCAAGGCGCTTGATGACACCGTTTTTCATAAGCAATCAATCCCCTCTTTCGTGCCCGCCGCGCTGCGCGGCGGACGGCTTGAAGCGGCGCCCTTCTCCCGCACAGCGCTCGAAGGGGTATAAGCCGCCCGATACAGATGATCTTGAACCAATTTTATTACAATTCTGTTAATTTGTCAACGGTAAACTCAATTTTCTCTGATAAAAACGTCATCCTTTTTTTGCTTTTCTTCACACTTTTCGTCATTTTTCGCGCCCGACGCCCCATTTTCCCCGTCCAGAGCCTCCTGCGGCGCGCTCTGCCGGGCGTCCTCCCCGGCGGCGCTGTCCGCGAGCTGGAGCCTGCGCCGCGGAATAAAGCCGGAGAAGACCGTATCCCCCTCGCGGCTCTCAAGCGTGAGCCGCCCGCCGAGCTTGACAATCGTCTCATTGACGATAAACAGCCCCATCCCCTGCCCCGTCGCCTTGGTGGTGAAGCCGGGCTCAAAGATGCGCTCGCGCGTCTTCTCCGGGATGGCGGGCCCGTTGTCGCGCACAGAGAAGAACCAGCTTCTCAGATCCTCGCCGAGCACCAGCTCCACCGTCGGGCGGGCGCCGTCCCTAGGCGGGTCGGCGCAGACGGCGTCGAGCGCATTGTCGATGAGGTTGGCCAGCACGCGGCAGATTTCCCACGCGGGCATGAGCTTGTCGTCCCACTTGGCGGCGATGGAGAGCTTGAGCTCCGCGCCGCGCTGCTGGGCCTCCACCACCTTCGCCTGAATCAGCGCGTTGACGGCGGGGCAGTCCGTGCGCAGCATCCGGCTCACGCGCTGCATGTCGCCGTAGATTTTGTCCATGTAGGCCATGGCCTCGTCCGGCTCGTCCATCTCGATGAGGCTGTAGACCACCTGGATGTGGTTGAGGAAGTCATGCCGCTGCGCGCGCATCTCGCGGTTCAGGTCCTCCAGCTGAGCATAGGCCTGCTCCAGCTCGCGCGTCTTCTGCACCATGCGCAGGCTGGTGAGCGAGGCGCCGATATCCGTCACCGCGCCCCAGCCCACCACCGTCAGGCACAGCAGCGAGGTCATGCGCGCAATGGTCTCCTCCACGCCGTGGCTCAGGAGCTGGTTGACGAGCACGACCATCGCTATGCCCGCGGCGATCTCCAGCACGTTGATGGCGATGGAGAGCAACGCTGCCTTTTTCATCTTCACATGGTCGCCCATGTCCTCCCGGATGCGTCTGAGCTTCATAGTCCTCCTCCGGCGCTGCGTCCGCGCCGCGCGTGCGGTTTTTCCCCCATCCTCGGGCAAACCGCGAAATACAAAAGCCCATGCGGAGCACAGGGGCAGCCGCATGGGTGGTCATTCATCCGCTGGTTATGCGTGCAGAGAGGCCGGGTACACGCCGCTGTCATGCAGCGCGCGCAGGTCGGCCTGCACGGTCGGCTTGTCCTCCTTGTAGGTGACGCCGAACCACTGCGCATCCGTATGCAACACGCTCACGGTCATCTTGCCGGCGTGCATCAACTCGTCCACAAACACGGGGAGCAGGCACTCCGCCTTGATGGCATCCGGCGCGAGGCCCTTGAGGAAATTCTCAAAGTACGCCTGAAGCTGCCCAAACACCCACGGCGTGAAGCCCCAGAAGTTCATGCTCACCGGCGCGACCGGGTCAAGCAACGTGCCGGGCTCACCCGCGTCGATGTCGCGGATCTCGCCGTTTTCGCAGAGCTTGATCTTGAGCGTCTCCACGACCTTCGTCAGCTTGCCGTTTTCCTCCATGCACACGCCGCGGGAAACCGTGCCGTTCTTGGAGACGGTGTTGCGCAGCTCATAGCCGACCATTGCGGCCTCGCCCTCGGGCTTGAGGCTTTGCAGCTCGTCGTACATGGTCTTGAAGGCGGAAACGCCGTAATAGTCGTCCGCGTTGAGCACGGCGAAGGGCTGCTTGACGACGTCCTTGGCCACGAGCACGGCGTGCACCGTGCCGAACGGCTTGGTGCGCCCCTCAGGGATATGGTAGAAGGAGGGCACGCTGGAGAAATCCTGGAACACGTAATCGACCTTCACCTTCTTGGCGATGCGGTCGCCGCAGATGGAGGCGATGAGCTCCTGCATACCGGGCTTGATGACGAAAACCACATGGTCAAATCCGGCGCGGATAGCGTCATGGATGGAGTACTCCATCAGGATCTCGCCATTGGGGCCGAGGCCGTCCACCTGCTTGTTTCCGCCGTAACGGGAGCCCATGCCCGCCGCCATGATGAGTAACGTAGCGCCCATAATCAACATCCTCCTTGGTGAGAATTTGTACTTCTCTTTCAACGGTATTATACAGGATTTGCCTGACCGCTTCAAGCCATATTCCCAAATTTCGCAAAAAGTTAACGGCTCCCCCTGCCCCAAGGGGCGCAGAAGGCGTATAATAGCCATCAGCTGGCGGCGCTGCGCCGCAGGAAAGGATGCGATTGACATATGAAGGTTCTGCTCATCAACGGCAGCCCCAACGAGCACGGCTGCACGGACAGGGCGCTTGGCGAGGTGGCGCGCACGCTTGAAGCCGAGGGCGTGTCCGCTCAGATTTTTCACATCGGGCGCGGGCCTGTGCGCGGATGCCTCGGCTGCGGCGGCTGCGCGCGCAGCGGGGCACATCACTGCGTCTATGGCGACGACCCGGTCAACGAGGCGCTTGCGCTATCGGAGAGCTGCGACGGCTTTGTCTTCGGCTCCCCGGTTCACTATGCCTCGGCAGGGGGCAGCATCACCTCTTTCATGGACAGGATGTTCGACGCGGGCAGCGCGCTTCTGCGCGGCAAGCCTGCCGCCGCCGTCGTCAGCGCCCGGCGCGCGGGCACGACCTCGACGCTCGACCAGCTCAGCCGGTACTTCATCATCGCGGGGATGCCCGTCGTCCCCAGCACCTACTGGCCGATGGTGCACGGCTCCACCCCGCAGGAGGTCGAGCAGGACGAGGAGGGCCTGCAGGTAATGCGCAACCTCGGCAGAGGCATGGCCTACATGGTGAAGGCGTTCGCGCTTGCGCGGGATAACGGACTGCTTCCGCCGGAGCCGGAGACGCCCAGAAAGCGCACGAATTTCATCCGCTGAAACCCGCCCCTATGATATTAGACGCGCGAGCACGCTCGAATGTTTCACCGGAAAAATCTTTTTTTCAAATTTTTTGCCGCTTTTTGCCGCGAGCATAAAAAGCGCCGCGGGGAGAGCACTCCCTGCGGCGCTTTTGCTCTTTATGCCGTCGCAGCCTCCGCCATCTGCTGCTGCACGCATTGCAGCACAGCCTCCAGCGGAACGGGTTTTGAGAAGAAATAGCCCTGATAGCAGTCGGGCATATAGCCGTCCACAAACTGGCGCACATCCTCGCTCTCGATGCCCTCGACGCAGACCTCCATGTCCAGCCGGTTGGCGCAATGGCAGATCATCTGCACAATCGCCTGATCCTTTTCATTGCTCACGATGTCGGAGATGAACGCGCGGTCGATCTTCAGGCTGCTGATGGGCAGATCGCGCAGAAGGCTCATGGAGGATTCGCCCGTGCCGAAATCATCCAGCGCGATGCGGATGCCGTGGGCGATGAAGAACTCCAGCTCGCTGCGCAGCAGGTTCATATCGAGCGTCCTGCACCGCTCCGTCAGCTCAAGACAGAGGTTCTCGGCCGGGAAGCCTGTTCTTTGGAGAATCTCCATCACGGCCTCCCTGAAGCCGTTGCGGCTCAGCTGCGTGTAGGCGACGTTGATATTGACCACAAAATCGGACCTGATGGCGAGCAGCTTCATGCCGTCGGCGAGCGCCCGCTCGAGGATCCAGTTGCCCAGCTCGAAAAAGACAGGATCATTTTCCAGCCACGGCACGAAGCGGCCCGGCGACACCTCGCCGTATTCGTCGTCATGCCAGCGCAGCAGCGCCTCCATGCCCTGCACGGCGTTGTTCTTCGCGTTGACCATCGGCTGGTAGAGCAGATAGAAGCCCCTGTTGCCCTGCACCACGCTGGTGTGAATTCTGTTCATCAGCTCCAGCGTCTGGCGATGCGCCTCATCCTCGTGGTTATCGCCGCTGAAGAACAGCTCGCCATGGCCGTCCCGCTTGGAGCATTCCAACGCGTAGGACACCCCCGCGCGGACGGAGGACTCGCTGCCGACGCCCTTGTCAAAGATCATCGCGCCGCCGCAGACCGTCAGCGATACACAGATGCCGTCCACATTGAGTCTGGAACGGGCGATCTCCTGCGCCTTGCGGTAGAAGCAGCGTGCATTCTCCGCCGTGCCGTGGGACATACAAAAGGCGAACCTTGCGCCGTCCATGCGGTAAACCGTGCCTCGCCCGTGCACCAGCGCAGACAGCTGCCCAGCCAGAGCGGCAAGCACCTTGTTGCCAAAAGCATAATCGTAGACGGAATTGATGGTGCTGAACCCGCTCACGCCGAGCATGACCACCAGCGCGCTCTCCTTGCGTTCGATAAGCCCGCGCACGGCGTTCATGAATTCGTATCCATTGTACAGCCCCGTCACACCGTCAATGCTCTCGACCACACCGTGATTGGTCAGCGTGCCGGCAAACAGATCGGGCTCGCCGTTCTCGCCCTTGAGCACGATGCCGCGGCAGGAGCACACCACATAATTGCCGTCCTTGCCCATCGCACGGTACTCGAGGCTGTGGCAGGGCTTTTTGCCGCTGAAGACCGCGTTCAGATCGTCAAAATACATCTGGCGGTCATCGGGATGGATGTGCTGCGCCCAGACGTTGCCCGCGTCGTAGATGTATTCCCCGGGGAGGCCGAAATACTCTACAGCGCTCCTTGACCATCTGGATACATTGGTGCGCATATTGCACAGATAGAGATAGCGCCGGTTTGACGTGTTCGCAAACGCCTCGAAAACGCGCGCCTCCAATCCGGAAAGCTCCAATTCAGCCGACAAAAGCAACCCCCCTCCGCCAAAAAATCAGGCGATTCGGCTTCAGCAGCCCGAAGATTCCTCCGGTGAGAAAGCCTTCCTGTGCAGGTTTTCGTTCATACCTGTTACATTATAGCACGGCTCTTCTGCGCTGGCAATGAAAAAGCCAACGGAAATCTGTCAATACTTAACGTTATTTCTCCTTTTTTTCTGTAAGCTTTACATCTGCGTTCTTCATCTTGGAGGCTTCGTGCCCATGCGCCGCCTGCATCTCCCCTTAGAACAATCGAGTAGGAGGGGATGATGCCCCGTCCCCTCACCGCACCGTGCGCACCGTTCGGTACACGGCGCGTCCAGTACAAGCAGGCTGAATCGACTCATACGCCATGGAGAGCTCAAAGAATCCCGCGCGTATGAGTCTTTCATTTGTTATGCCCCTTTTCACGGCATCTGTATTTACCGTACCCTCGCATATAGCCTTCTATGCGGTTTCTGTTCGTCAGACCAGAGGTTTGTCCGTGGTTAGTCTGTTCCCACATCCGGTTTCTTTCGGATCCCGCCTCACGACGGACACTCTTGCCTTTGGCTATCTCCTTCCCGCTGCCGGACGGATTCGGGTCTTTCACCCTTTAGAAACGTGCGCCGCCGGGCGCATGGCAACGTCAACCTCTCCCAGCCATTTCCATCCACGCTGTTTCGGTCCGGGGAACTCGTATAGTCGCGGGCCTTGCCCGCTCCTTGCGATTTCCGACGCTCCGCCTGCCTGCATCCGCCACAGGCGGCGCGTGGATGGAAACCTAAGCAAGTACAATGTACGCACTCACATGAAGACAGGCCGGGAGCGTTAGCAACATCTCAGCTCCACAAAGAAAAACACCCCACATCCGTGGGGTGCTTTCCTTTGTGGAATCCGGCAACGTCCTACTCTCCCGGCCCGTCTCCAGGCAAGTACCATCGGCGCTGAAAGGCTTAACTTCTGTGTTCGGTATGGTAACAGGTGGATCCCTTTCGCCATTGTCACCGGAATTCTGTCAAGGGCTTGTGCAGTCCGTCGTTCTCTTGGCTTTGGCTTCGTCCGTTCTTAACCGAGGCCGCTGACTTGGGAACCCTCCGCACATTCGCGCTTCCTTCTT
>JALFHA010000171.1 GCA_022776785.1 Clostridiales bacterium
ACCGCGCCGCGCTCGAGGTATTCCTCCGCCGTCAGCTCGTCGGAGTGAAACACGCCCCAGCTTCCATCCTCGAACATCGCCAGCGTGTCAAGGTTCGGGAACTGGCGGCGGTTCGCCTCGGGCACGCGGTCAAAGAACACCTTGCCGTCGCGAATGACCATGCCGGTGATGGTCTTTCTGCCCAGCCGGTAGGTGTAGTAATCCGTGTTCATGGCAAAGACGAGCTGATTCTCCCGGGCAATCTGCTCGGTCTGAACGTGCTTGGCCTGCGGCTTTTCGGGATTATAGAGGACGGCGCCCACCCGCTCGCGGCTCAGGTCGCAGAGGATCTCCGCCTCATACCAGGTGAGCACAGCCTCCTCGTCAAAGATGCGGTCCACGCGCACCAGCAGCGTCGGCGACGCATAGAACCACAGGCCGTTTTCCTCGTCCTCCCAGACGTATTCGCCTTCCAGCGGATAGCCCTTGTCGTCGAGCTCCGGTACGCGCAGGCTGTCCGGCCACTCGATCTCCGTCGCCGAACGCTTGTCAGGCACAGGCGTGGGCGACGGCACGGGTGTGGGCGTCGGCACGGGCGTGGGTGTCGGCCGCGGCATATCGGCGCTCTGTGTGCCGGAGAGGCATTCCTGCGGAATGTTCTCAAGGAAATCCCCGCCGATCACATCCTTGCCCACGGTGGTAAAGGCCAGACCGAATTCCGCGCAGCTCGTCTCGCCCTCGTCCGTCACGGTAAAGTCCGTCGATGCCTGCGTCACATGCAGCGCATAGGCGTCCCGCGCCGCCTCAAGCCCCGTCCTGCCGCCGAGGGCGGACAGCGCTATATTCCAGTCCATGACAATCGGATTCTCGTCATACAGGTGCAGATAGAGCTTCTTCACCTGCCACGCGCCATAGCGCTGTGCAAGCTCGGGCAGAAAGTCCTCCTGAGCGGCACGCTCCACGCAATACTGCGCGACATCGGCGCAGAGCTTGTGCGCGCCGTGACCGTATTCGCCGTTGACGTCGTGCGTCACAATGACCTCCGGCCTGTAGCGGCGGATGAGCTCCGTCACAAACGTCTGCGTGTCCGCCTTCTTCCATTTGGAATAGGCGGTTTCCAGCTTGGTGGAATAGGAATCCAGGAACGTGCCGATGACGGGGTAATGGCGCACGCCCATGCTCCAGAGTCCATTGAGCAGCTCGCTCTTGCGCGTCGTGTTCGAGCTGGTCATATAGGCCACGACGACGTTCATGCCCATCTGCGTGTCGTAGGTGGGAATCGTGCCGCCGAAGAAGATCAGCTCGTCGTCCGGGTGCGCGGCCAGCACGAGCAGGTCGGCCTTTTCGCAGGTCGGCTCCCAGCGCTGCACCCAGTCGGGCAGCTCACCCTCGGTGAAGACATACAGCTCGTTGATCTTGAATTTTCTGGTCTTGCCGCTCGTGTCGATCAGGCGGAACTTGCTCTTGCCGCCCAGCTCCAGCAGCACATGCGCGTAATCGCGCGGGCCCTCGATCAGCGTCTGCCACTGGCCGTCCGCCATTTCCTCAATCGCCCATGAGCCGGGAATTTCGCCGAAGCAGACATAGAGGTATTCTGCCTTCTCGCCCTCGGGCAGCGTGAACTGAATGTAGGAGTTCTTTGCCTCCTTGCCGGTCCAGTAGCTCGTATACTTGCCATCGTGCAGCGCGCCCGTCTTGTAGTTGCCCAGCGTCGTCAGCTTGCATTGATCCGTAATATCCCGCGCCTGCTGTGCGCTCGCTGCCGCCGACGCGCAGCAGAGCGCCGCAGCCATCGCCAGCGTGAGCAGAGCCCGCCTTGCAAGGGCGCGCAGCTTCAAAAAGTGCATCGTCAATCGTTCCTCCATTGCCTGTCCATGATAACTTCACTCAGTATCATAGCGATTTCAGGCCGCGCTGTAAAGTGCTTTTTCAAAAAAGGCGCTGTTTTCACCTATTTGGCATGCTAAAACGCAAACAGAGCGGAGGATTGCTCCCCCGCTCTGGCGTTATTCGCTTGCTTTCAGCTCAGCCGAATCTCAGTCAGCCTTCGGGCCGGCGGCGATGATCGCCGGATCCATGCCCTCATACTTGGCGAAGTTCTTGACGAACATGCCGGCGAGCTTCTTCGCCTGCTCGTCGTAAGCGGCCTTGTCAGCCCACATATCGCGCGGAATGAGCACCTCGGAGGGCACATTCGGGCAGGTGGTCGGCACAGCGACATTGAAGATCGGGTCGGTCACGAACTCGCTCTTCTCCAGCTCGCCGTTGAGCGCCGCGGTCACCATCGCGCGGGTGTACTTGAGCTTCATGCGGTTGCCGCCCTTGCCAGCGGGGCCGCCCGCCCAGCCGGTGTTGACGAGGTAGACGTTGGTGCCGTACTTCTCGATCTTCTCACCGAGCATCTCGGCGTACTTGCTCGCCGGGCGCGGCAGGAACGGCGCGCCGAAGCAGGTGGAGAAGGTAGCGGTCGGCTCGGTGACGCCGCGCTCGGTGCCGGCCAGCTTCGCGGTGTAGCCGGTCACGAAGTGATACATCGCGGCTTCCTTGGAGAGCTTGGAGATCGGCGGGAGCACGCCGAAGGCGTCGGCGGTCAGGAAGATGACGGTCTTGGGGATGCCGCCCATCGACGGATGCGCCGCGTTCGGGATATAGTCAACCGGGTAGCCCACGCGGGTGTTCTCGGTCACGGAGCCGTCGTTGAAGTCGAAGTGCCCCTGCTCGTCGATGGTCACGTTCTCCACCAGGGAGCCGAAGCGGATGGCGTCCCAGATGAACGGCTCGTTCTCCTTGGAGAGGTTGATGCACTTGGCGTAGCAGCCGCCCTCGATGTTGAAGACGCCGTTCTCGGACCAGCCGTGCTCGTCGTCGCCGATGAGCATACGGTTCGGGTCAGCGGAGAGCGTGGTCTTGCCGGTGCCGGAGAGGCCGAAGAACACGGCGGTATCGCCGGTATCCGGGTCCATGTTGGCGGAGCAGTGCATGGAGAGCACGCCCTTGGCCGGCAGGATGAAGTTCATGACGGAGAAGACGCTCTTCTTCATCTCGCCCGCGTAGCCGGAGCCGGCGATGACGACGACCTTCTTGTTGAAGTTGACGAGGATCGCGGCCTCGGAGTGGATGCCGTCCAGCTCGGGGATGCACTTGCAGCCCGGCGCGCAGATGACGGTGAAGTCCTCGGCGAAATTCTCGAACTCCTCCGCAGTCGGGCGGATGAGGAGCTGATGGATAAACATATTCTGGCTGGCCAGCTCGTTGATGACGCGGATGCTCTGGCGATACTGATGGTCGGCGCCGGCGAAACCATCGAACACGAACACGTCGCGGCCCTGGAAGTAGGTCGCCACGCGGGTGAGGATCTTGTCAAACTTCTCCTCGCTGATGGGCACATTCACCTTGCCCCAGGCGATCTCGTCGTGAATGTCGGGGGTATCCACGACAAAGCGGTCCTCCGGGGAGCGGCCGGTGTACTTGCCGGTCATCACGGAGAGCGCACCGGTCTCGGAGAGCACACCCTCGCCGCGCTTAACGGCTTCGGTGGTGAGCTGAGACGGCGTGAGGTTGTGGAAGACCTTGCCGGTGTTGATGATGCCCCACTTGCTGAGATTGATCTCGTTCATTGTTGTTGACCTCCATTCAAAAATCATTTCGATGAAAAGGAACCAAATGGAAGATTCGCAGCAGAAGAATACGGGAAATCCATATGGAAATCGTATCCTCGCCCTATTTCAGCTTTTCGACACGGCGCCTTGTTTTCCTGCTGAATATGTGAAGTTTTTGCCGATATTTTGAAATTGCGCCTGTTTTTCCTCTCAGAGGCGCTGAAATCCCCCCTTGCGAGCCTATGCGTGTGCGCGTAGCGCGTGCACCCTGTCCGACAGAAGGCACAGCTCATGGATGCTCAGCTCCTCGGCGCGCGCCCCGCTGCGCAGCCCGGCTTCCTCAATCGCCTGCGCCGCCTGCTCGCGCGAAAGGGACAACCCGGCAGTTAGGTTGTTGAGCAGCGTCTTGCGGCGCATGGAGAAGGCCGCGCGCACAAGGCGCAGAAACAGCGCCTCATCCTGCGGCGCAAACAGCGGCGTCTGCCTGCGCTCGAGCACCATGAAGCTCGAATCCACCTTGGGCGGGGGCGTAAAGCATGCGGCGGGTACGTCGAGCGCGCGGCGCACCTCGCAGGCGTACTGGCAGAGAATGGGCAACGGGCCGTAGCCCTCGTCGCCCGGGCCGCTGAGCAGCTTGTCGCCCACCTCCTTTTGCACCATCACGGCGTAGGAGAGCGCCTGCGGCAGCTCGCGCAGCAGCTTGAGCAGCACATCGGTGGTGATGTAGTAGGGCAGGTTGGCGGCCACGCGCAGCGGCGCGCCGTCGCCGAGCTCCGCCTGCACGAGCGCGGCGAGGTCAGTGCGCATCACATCCCCCTGCACGACATGCGCGTTCGGGCAGCGCTCCAGCGTCACGCGCAGGATGGGCAGCAGCGTTTCGTCAATTTCAAGCGATAGTACGCGCGCGGCACGCGCGGCCAGCGGCCGGGTCAGCGCGCCGAAGCCCGGGCCAATTTCCAGCACGCAGTCCTGCGCGGTCACCAGCGACAGCTCCGCCAGCTGCCCGAGCAGCGCCTCGTCCTCTATGAAATTCTGCCCCAGGCTGTGCTTGTGGTGAAAGCCCTGCCCGGCGTTCCTCTTTCCTCTCAAAGCTCTGCCTCCTTCCCCTCAGCGCACGCGCTCGACTCGCTCGTCGCTCGATTCCGCGATGATATAGTGCGGCCTGCGCTTGACCTCCATGTAGGTCTTGGCCAGATACTGCCCGATGATCCCCATGCACAGCAGCTGCACGCCGCCGATGAACAGGATGATGCAGATGGTCGAGGCCCAGCCTGCGACGGGATCGCCGAAAATCAGCTTGCGCACGACGATGAACAGGATCATCAGAAAGGCGATCAGCGTGAAAACCAAACCAGCCATCGACGCGATGGACAGCGGCGCCTGCGAGAAATTCACAATGCCGTCGATGGAATACTTGAACAGCCCCCAGAAGCTCCACTTCGTCTCGCCCGCCGCCCGCTCGACGTTCTTGTAGGGCAGCCATTTCGTCTTAAAGCCGATCCAGCCGAAGATGCCCTTGGAAAAGCGGTTGTACTCGCACATGGCGACGATGGCCTCGACCATCTCCCGCTTCATCAGGCGGAAGTCGCGCGCGCCGTCCACCACATCCGCATCGGAGATCCTGTTGATGAGCCTGTAGAACGCCCGCGCAAAGAGCGAGCGGATGGGCGGCTCGCCCTCTCGCGTCACGCGGCGGGTAGCCACGCTATCATACTCGCCCTCATCGAGGATGGCGAGCATCTGCGGTAGCAGCGAGGGAGGGTCCTGCATGTCTGCGTCCATGACGGCCACATAGTCCGTTTTCGCGTTGCAGAAGCCCGCATACATCGCAGCCTCCTTGCCGAAATTGCGGGAAAACGACAGATACTGCACGCGCGTATCCGCCGTGGAGAGCTCGCGCATCAGCGCAAGCGTCCCATCCCTGGAACCGTCGTTGACCAGCAGCAGCGTGAAGCTGTAATCCGGAAGGGACTCCATCACCTCGCAGACGGCGCGGTAGAAAATCGGCAGGGACTCCTCCTCATTATAGCAGGGAACAATGAGCGTCACTGTGCGCTTCACAGTCCTTCCTCCTTTTGCGGCAGAAAAAATCTTTCCCCTATTCTTTCATATTCGCGAAGAAAAGTCAAGCGCCATTGCGCGCCGCGCTGCGGCCGGTCATCCGCGCGCCTGCTTCCGGCCGACGCTGTGCTTTCCATCGTTTGCTTTTCGGTGCCTCTGCTTCCGAGGGCGGCTGCAAACGATTTCCGAAAGCAAAAGCGGCCAGTGGCCGCTCCCGCTTCCGCCCGCTCTGTATTCTCCATTCTTTTTCTATCGAGGCCGTTGGTGACGCAATTTCCTATAGGTCAAAAAAGCAGGACGCAGCCCTGTGCGCCCTGCCTGTATTCTGCCTTACAGCAGCCCGACAGCTTCGGAAAGAGGACGAAATCAGTCGTCCTCCTCTTCCTCCTCGGGCAGCTCGCCGTTGTGGTAGACGTCCTGCACGTCGTCCAGATCGTCGAGCATCTCCAGCATCTTCTGGATCTTCTGCACGGTCTCCGGATCGGTGATGGGGTTGGTGGTCTGCGGAACCATCGTCAGCTCGGCGCTCAGGAAGGTGTAGCCGGCCTTTTCAAGGTTCTCGCGCACGCTCGAGAAGTCGGAGACAGCCGTGGTGATCTCAAAGCTGTCCTCGTCGGCCTCCACGTCGGAGGCGCCCGCGTCCAGCGCGGCCATCATGACCTCATCCTCGTCCATGCCGGGCTTGCGCTCGATGACGATCAGGCCCACGCTGTCAAACATGTAGGAAACGCAGCCGTTGGTGCCCAGCGAGCCGCCGTTCTTGTCGAAGATATGGCGGATATCGGAGGCGGTGCGGTTGCGGTTGTCCGTCACGGTGGAGACGATGACAGCCATGCCGCCCGGCGCGTAGCCCTCGTAGGTGATCTCCTCGTAATTGACGTTGCCCTGCTCGCCCGCCGCCTTGGCGATGGAGCGCTTGATATTCTCGTTGGGCATGTTGCTGGCCTTCGCCTTGGCGATGACGTCGCGCAGCTTGCCGTTGGTGGCCGGGTCGCCGCCGCCGTCGCGCACAGCAATGGCGATTTCACGCCCGATCTTGGTAAAGATTTTGCCGCGCTCCGCGTCGGCCTTGCCCTTCTTATGCTTGATATTTGCCCATTTGGAATGGCCTGACATAGATAAAAACCTCCCGGTTGATTTTGCTACGTCGGCTATTATAGCACGTTTGTCAATCCGCGCGCAACATGACGGCGCGGATTTTCTGCGCTTTTTGGCAAAATCTTCAGCTTTTTCACGCATAATGGCATCGCTGCAGCGCATATCGTCGTCTGAAACGACGGATTGGAGGGGGAAGGCATCGTGGACGCTCTGCTGCTGCTGGCCGTTCTGGCGGCGCTTCTGTGCTTCCCACAGGTGTGCATGGCCTCTGCGCTTGAGGCGCTGCGCGTCTGGGGGCTGAGCGTCGTGCCGAGCCTGTTCCCCTATATGGTGTTTTCCCGGCTGCTCTCCAGTGCGCTGCACAGGCGCGGAGTGCCTGCGGCGCTGTGCGTGCCCCTGCTGGGGCTAGCGGGCGGCTCACCGTCCGGGGCGGCGGCGCTCTCTGGCTGCGCGCGCAGCAGCGTGCTGTCCCGCCGGACGCTGTATTCGCTCGCCGCGCTGACCGGAACGATCAGCCCCATGTTCTTTCTGGGCACGCTGCAAAGCTGGTCGGGCGACGCGCTCCTTGCCTGCCGTCTGCTGCTTTGCCACCTCTTCGGCGCAGGGATTGCTGCGGCGTGCGCGTTTCTTTTTGCCGGGGCACAGCATGTGCAGCCATCTCCGGCGCAGAGCAGCCCCCCTTCCCTCGTTCAGGAGGAAAGCCCCATTGTGCAAAGTGTTCAGGCCGTGCTCAATGTAGGCGGGTGCATCGTCGTCTACAGCGTGCTGGCGGCGTGCGCTTCCCTGCTGCTGCCGTCCTCCGCGACAGCGCTGCGCGCTGTGCTCCACGCTGCGCTGGAGGCGGCGGGCGGTGCGCACGCCCTCATCGCCGCGCCGCTGCCGACGGGCATCCGCGCCGTGCTGCTCGCCGCGATGACCTCGTTTGGCGGGCTGTCCATCCTCACGCAGAACGCGCTCTTTCTGCGCCCGCTCGGCCTGCGTCTGCCGCGCCTTGCGCTCTACGGCCTGCTGCGCGCGCTGGGTGCGGCGGCGCTGATGGCGCTGCTGATGCGCTAGCTGAGCAGCGCGCGCAGACGGTCAAGCGCCCGCCGCTCCACACGGCTGACCTGCGCCTGACTGCTGCCCATCAGGCGCGCCGCCTCCGCCTGCGTCCTGTCCTCGAAATAGCGCATGGCGATGACCTGCCGCTGCTGCGCATCGAGCCGGGAGAGCGCCAGCCGCAGTTCAACCGCCTCTTCGCTGATGCCGTCTCCCGGCAGGATGTCCCGCAGCGCGCGTCCGCCATCGGGCGATGCGGCGTCCATGCTGACGGCCTTCATCTCCGGCGCCTCAAACGCTGCGCGCAGAGCAGCGCGCATCTCGCCAAGCGCCCACGCCGCCGCATAGGTGATAAAGCGCACGCCCCTATCACTGTCGAAGCGCTGCGCCGCCCGCATCAGCCCGATATAGCCCGCCTGAACCAGCTCCTCCTCCGCTACCGGCACGCCGGGCATCCGCAGCCGCCTTGCCAGATGATGCAGCAGCGGGCTGTAGGGCTCCAGCAGCTTGCCGTATGCCTGCGCGTCGCCGCTGCGCACGCGTGAAAGCAGCGCCGCCTCTTCATGTACGTCCGGCGCGGCGCTCAAAACTCCTCCAGCCGCTTTTCCATGTGCACCAGCGTGCCCTTGCCCGGCTCGGAGTGCACCGTCAGAGCGTCCATAAAGGACTGCATCAGCGTAAAGCCCATGCCTGTTCGCTCCTTGTCCGGCTCGGAGGTATAGAAGGGCTGCATGGCCTGCTCCACATTCTCGATGCCGCGGCCGAAATCCTCCACCTCCACGCGCAGCAGCCTGCTGTCGTCAATCGACGCGCGCAGCACGATTTTTCCCTCTCCGCCCGCGTCCTTGTAGCCGTGGACGACCGCGTTCGTCACGGCCTCGCTGACCGCCGTGCGCACCTCGGAGATCAGCCCCATCGACGGGTCCGCCTGCACGAGGAATGCGCCGATGACCATGCGCGCAAAGGCCTCGTTTCTGCCAAGCGAAGGAAACGTCATCTCCATCCGGTTGTTCATCTCTGCTCGTACCTCCCCGTATGCGCGTCCTCGACGGCGATGATCCTGTGCAGCCCCGCCATGTGAAAGAGCCTGTCCACAGGCGGCACCAGTCCGCAGGCGGTGACGCGTCCGCCGCGCGCGGCCATCGTCTTGTAGCGTCCGATCATCATGCCCACGCCGGAGCTGTCCATGAAGCTGACATGGGAAAAGTCGAGCGCCAGCACGGTGATGGATCTGTCCGCCAGCAGGCACTCCAGCTCCTGCCGCAGCCCCTCCGCCGCGCAGTGGTCGATCTCGCCGCTGAGCGCGACGCACAGCCTGCCGCCCTCCCGATGCGCCTTGAGCACGAGTATTCCTCCCTCCGTCGCCATCATACACAGTCAATATATGTCGGCTATGCAAAACTATTCGTGTCAAAACGACAATCGCATCAAAAAAACGGGTAGTGCCCACTCCCGGCCCACTCCGTATTCTCCATTCCTTTTCCTTCGAGGCCGATGGTAACGCAATTTCCTATAGGCCAAAAAGCGGGCAGCGCCCGCTTCCAACCGCTCCATGCATTTCACGCATCGCCCAGCGCCGCCCGCACATCGAGCGCCTGTCCGTCGAGCTGAGCGCCTGCGAGTCGCTCCCCCTCGTAGACAAGCGTCAGATGAAAGAACGGCCTTCCCTGCCTCATCAGCCGCAGAAAGACCTTGTCGCCCTCCCAGATGGGCAGGCGGGTCAGCGCGTCCGTCTGCACCCACTCCAGCTCGCCTTCGTCGCACGCGCGCAGCGTTCCATCCGCTGCTGTCGCGGAAAACAGGTGCATTTCCTCCGTCCAATCCTCGGAGATGAACGTCACCACGCCGCGATACGCCCACGCCGTGGGCGTCAGCCCGGTTTCCTCGGCAAATTCGCGCAGCATACAGTCTTGCGGCGTCTCACCCGGCTCGAGCTTGCCGCCGATGCCAATCCACTTGTCGTGGTTCACGTCGTTCTTTTTCTTCACGCGATGGAGCATCAGTGTCTTTCCGTCCCGCTCGTAATAGCACAGCGTCGTTTGAAGCATGGCCTATTTCTCCTTTGCTTGCTTTTTCTGCGGTATTTCGCTGTACGCAGGCCTGTTTCCTGCTTATCCCCAATCGTCATTGATCCGTTTCTCCGTCGATCCTTTCGTATACGCCGCTCCCCTCGCTGTCGATGAGCGACAGTCTGTCCTCACCCGTCAGCGTCAGGCCCCGCCGTGTGATGGAACCGTTCTCGCCGCGCAGGGTGAGCATATACGGTGCATCATCCCAGAACAGCGCCAGCGCTGCATCATACCGGGAGATAATCCACGCAAACGTCATCTGACTGCCTGTTTCGCCTTGCCCATCGTCCGCGTCGGAAAGCTCCATCGTGCACACGCTGTCCGCATC
>JALFHA010000197.1 GCA_022776785.1 Clostridiales bacterium
GGAAAAGATCTCCTCCGTGGGCATGTTCGCCACAAAGCGCACGCCGCCGGGCGTCCTGTCCGCACCAGCCAGCCAGACGTGATTTTGCGGCAGGCGGACAACCGCATCCGTGCCCAGCGCATTCTGATAATGGAGCGAAACGAAGCGATGCGCGTTGAGCGCCGCCGCGCGCGCCTCGAGTGCCGCGCAGTGCGCTTGCCACGCGGCCACCGCGTCCACGTCCGGCGCGATGCGCACCGCCGCGAGGATTTTTTCCCATAGCAGTTCCATCGCCTCGCCGTCCGTCCTGCCGGGGAAGACCTTGCGCGCCCACGCCGCCGTCGGCACCGAGACGACGCACCACGCAATCGCGCTGCTCGTCATCAATCGGTAATACGTCCTCAGGTCGCGCCCGGTCGCCGCGCTGTAGCGGCGCAGCCGGTCCGGATCGACGCCGCGCAGATTCTCCGGGTCGGAGCCGGAAACCGAGATGAAGCCCGCCCCCTCGCGGGCAAGCTGCTCTCTCCTGAGCGCATCCCACGGATACACCGCATCAAACAGGCTGTCATCCGCGCGCAGCCAGTGCTCCCGCGCGCAGAAATCGTCGGTCCAGCTCATGACGACATCCTTCGCGCCCGCGTCATAGGCGGCGCGCGCGAGCTGCCGCCCGAACGGCGCACAATCCACCGGGCAGCTCACCACGATCGTCTGCCCCTTCTGCACATTGATGCCCACGCGCGCCACCAGACGCGCATACTCGGCAAGCAGTTTTTCCTGCATATTTTCTCCCTTCTCCGCCCCCATCGGCGGGCGGAATGGTTTTTTTCATTATATCATGCCCGATGCGGCCAGTTCAAGCGCGCGAAGGGGTTTGCACTTTTCCCGCGATATGCTATAATACAGGCCGATTACGAATTCCTGCTGCAAGCTGTACGGAGGGTGTATGGATTGCTTTGATATTGCCGTCGTCGGCGCGGGGCACGCGGGCTGCGAGGCCGCGCTCGCCTGCGCGCGCATGGGCCTGCACACGCTGCTGCTCACGCTCAACCTGGATTCCATCGCTCTGATGCCCTGCAATCCCGCCATCGGCGGTACGGGCAAGGGCCACCTCGTCCGCGAAATCGACGCGCTCGGCGGCGAAATGGGCCGCGCGATTGACGATACCTTCATCCAGTCCCGGATGCTGAACACGGGCAAGGGGCCTGCCGTGCACTCGCTGCGCGCGCAGGCGGACAAGCGCGCTTATGCGCAGCGAATGCGTCGCGCGCTCTTTGCTGAGCCGAATCTGGAGGTGCGGCAGGGCGAATGCGGGGAGCTGCTCACGGAAAACGGCGCGATCTGCGGCCTGCGCACGACCACGGGCGCGGACGTCCGCTGCCGCGCAGCGGTCATCTGCTCCGGCGTGTACATGGACAGCCGCATCATCATCGGCGAATGCAGCTGGATGGGCGGGCCGCAGGGTCTGCTCGCCAGCAGCCATCTGGCAGGCGCTCTGCGCGCGGTGGGGCTGTCGCTGCGCCGCTTCAAGACGGGCACGCCGCCCCGCGTGGATGCAGCCTCCATCGACTTTGGCGAGATGGAGCCCCAGCCGGGCGACATGCCCATCGTCCCGTTTTCCTTCATGACCGACCCCGCGCCGCTTGTCAACCGCGCGCAGTGCTACCTGACCTACACAAACGCAGAGACGCACCGCATCATCCGCGAGAATATCCACCGCGCGCCGAGGTACGCCGGGACGATTCACGGCACGGGCGCGCGCTACTGCCCCTCCATTGAGGACAAGATCATGCGCTTTGCGGACAAGGACCGCCATCAGCTCTTTCTTGAGCCGGAGGGGCTCGACACGAACGAGTGGTATGTGCAGGGGCTGTCCACCTCGCTGCCGGAGGACGTGCAGCTCGACATGCTGCACACCATCCCCGGCCTGCGCCGCGCGCGCGTGCTGCGGCTGGCCTACGCTATCGAGTATGAGTGCATCGACCCGCTCCAGCTTCGCGCGGACCTCTCCTGCCGCCGCATCGCAGGGCTGTACTTCGCCGGACAGATCAACGGCACGAGCGGCTATGAGGAGGCCGCAGGTCAGGGCATCCTCGCGGGTATCAACGCCGCGCGCCATGTGCAGGGACAGCCGCCCGTCGTGCTCGGGCGCGATCAGGCGTACATCGGCGTGCTCGTGGACGACCTGACGACCAAGGGCACCAACGAGCCCTACCGCATGATGACCAGCCGCTGCGAATACCGCCTTCTGCTCAGGCAGGACAACGCCGACCTGCGCCTGACGGAGCTGGGCCACGCCGTCGGCCTCGCCTCGGACGAGCGCCTGGAGCGGATGCGGGAGAAGCGCAACGCGTCGCAGGAGGCCGTCGCGCGGCTCAAACGAACATGGCTGCCCAAGACTGCGGAGCGCGACGCATGGCTGACGGCGCACGGTCAGGCCGAAGCGCCCTCGAGCGTATGCGCCGCCGACCTGCTGCGCCGCCCGGGGCTCAGCCTTGCCGACCTCTCGCCGCTGCTGCCGCAGGAGGCGCAGCTTGAGCCCGGGGTGCGCGAGCAGGTCGAGGTAACGCTGCGCTACGAGGGGTATCTGGAAAAGGAGCGGCGGCAGGTCGAAGCCTTCCGGCGTGCAGAGGACACGCTGCTGCCGCAGGGCTTTGACTACATGACGCTCGACGGCCTGCGCATCGAGGCGCGCCAGAAGCTCACGGCGCATCAGCCGCGCTCGCTGGGCGAGGCCAGCCGCATATCGGGCGTCTCTCCGGGCGACGTCGCCGTGCTGATGGTCTTTCTTGAAAAGCGGCGGCGTGAAACGCAAAGCAACCCTCAATAGACGCACGGCCCCTGTTATTTCATTCGATTTGACATTTTCTCCGCAAAGGCGTACACTAGGGAGGATCATCTTCCGCCTGCACCTTTGCGGCGGCACATCCATTTTTCAGCCATTTCGGAAAGGAGCTTCTGTCATGCAGCCCATCACATCCGCTCAGCTCGCCCAGTGGGACGAGCGCTATCAGGCCAGCCCGGAGCGCCGCCTCGCGACGCTCGCGCTCTCCAAATCGGAGCTCAACAGCGTCGCCTTTGTTTCTAGCAGCGCCGGAGCGCTCCGCCACAAATTCTCCATCGACATCAAGACGATGGAGGTCACCGACCAGAAGTCCAGCGGCCGCTGCTGGCTCTTCGCCGCAACCAATGTGCTGCGTGAGCGCATCGCGCAGGAGAAGAACCTCGAAGCCTTTGAGCTTTCGCAGAGCTATCTCGCCTTCTGGGATAAGTTCGAGCGCTGCAACTACCTGCTCGAGAGCATTCTGGAGACGGCCTCCCTGCCCACAGACGACCGCACCGTGATGCACCTGCTCGCCACGGGCGTGCATGACGGCGGTCAGTGGGATATGTTCGCCAATATCGTGCGCAAGTACGGCATCGTCCCCAAGGACGCCTTCGGCGAGACGTGGCAGTCGAGCAATACGAGACAGATGAATGCCGTGCTCAACCGCGCGCTCAAGGTTGCGGCGGTCAGGCTGCGCGGCATGGTCGCCGCCAGCGCGCCCGAGGCGGATATTCAGGCCGAAAAGGAGAATACGCTCGGCAAGGTCTACGCCTTCCTGTGCAGCTGCTATGGCGAGCCGCCCAAGCACTTCAACTTTGAGTATGTGGACAAGGAGCATGAATACCACATCGAGAAGGGCTATACGCCGCTCACCTTCCGGGACCGCTACGTCGGCGGGCTGCTTGACGAGATCGTCAGCATCATCCACGCACCCACGGCGGACAAGCCCGCGCACCGCACCTTCACCATCCGGCTGCTGGGCAATGTCGTCGGCGGACGCGCCATCAGGCACCTGAACCTGACGATGGATGAGTTTAAGTCCGCCATCATCCGCCAGCTGGAGGCGGGCAAGGTCGTCTGGTTCGGCAGCGACGTCGGCCACTTCGGCGAGCGCACCACCGGTCTGTGGGACGACGCCAGCTTCGACTTTGAGCTGCTCTCCGGGCTGGAGCTTTCCATCTCCAAGGCGGATGCGCTCGACTACGGCCTCTCTGCGATGGATCACGCGATGGTCATCACCGGCGTGAACCTTGAGGACGGCAAGCCCAACCGCTGGAAGATTGAGAACAGCTGGGGCGACAAGAATGGCGAGAAGGGCTACTATATCTGCTCGGACAGCTGGTTTGACCAGTACGTCTATCAGGCCGCCGTGGAGCGCGAGTATCTGGGCGAGCTGGCCGGCCTCTATGAGCAGGAGCCCATTGTCCTGGAGCCGTGGGATCCGATGGGCACGCTGGCTGATTGAAA
>JALFHA010000246.1 GCA_022776785.1 Clostridiales bacterium
TCAAGCAGGTTTGGGCGGCAGCCCAATGTTCCCTTATTGTTCAAAAGAAAAAGCAGTTTCAGAGCAGGATGCGAAGCATCCTACGATTGAAACGGGGCTGATTCTGCAAAGCTAGATTTTAGCCGCAAAATAGTATTATACGGTTTTGCACTGAAAAGCTTAAATGAAAGCGCGAAGCGAAGAAGGGGTTTGGGGGTTCATAATTGGCGCCGCCTGTGGCGGATGAAGCCGATGAAGAACGGGTAATAGCCCCGGACTGAAATCCCCAGGAAGGTTAGGGCAGCAGCCCAAAAAACCAGAGAAAACGTAGTCTCAGAGCAGACCGCGCAGCGGTCTACGATTGAGACTGGTTTGTTCCGAAAATTGAGGATTTTGGTGCAAAGCAGTATGAATGACATTGCCCGAAAGGGTGATTATTCGATCTTCAGGGTGACCTCCCAGTCCGGGGCGTAATCCGCAAGCTCCATCGCCAGAATCATCCGCTCCGGCCAGCCGTTCTCCGGCGGGGTGATGGCAAAGCCCAGCACCATCGAGCCATCCTCCTGCGCATGGAGGGGCCCCTCCGAGCGGCTGGGCGTGAGCACAAAGCCGTCCTCGCCGTAGACCTCGCAGAGGTTGGTCATTTTCGTAAGATAGAATTCCCGCGTCAGCCCCTCGACGCGCAGGGCGATATAGCCGTTGAGCGGCGAAAAGACCGCCCGCTCCACCGTCACCGCATGGCCGCCGCAGCGCGCCTCCTCGATGACAGCGCTGCGCACAAGCTCTCCGGGCACAGCCGCAGGAATCGTGAAGGTCACCTGCCCCCAGCCGCGCTGCCCCTCTTCGCGTGGGAGCATCGGCAGGCCGATGGTCAGCTCCTGCGCGCCGCTCACGTCAACGCCCCACTCAGGCAGATTCGTTTGCAGGTAGTAGAGCATCTGCCCCGGCGCATCGCCCGGGGCCTCCCAAGTGTCGTAGAAGTAGGCATCCTGCCCGTTGACGGAAATAAAGTCGCACATGTGCACGTCGCCCTCCGCCTCTCCCGGCATGAGGTAGGCGTTTGCCGCGTGCTCGGAAAGCACGATCTCCCCGCTTTTGGCCGTCAGGCTGTAGACGACGCGCAGCTCCGCGCCGTCGTAGACGGCCTCCAGCACGTCCACGGTGACGTGCTCGAGCTCCAGATGCGCAAGGCTGCCGGAGGAGACGAATTCCTCCGCGCCCTCGAGGCTGACCATCTTCGCGAAGCCGAAGTCCTCCGTGAAGTTGAGCACGCCGCGGCGGATGGTGTAGGCAATGCCGCCGACGGCCAGCGCCAGCAGCAGCGCCAGCAGCGCGATGAGCAGCGCCCTGTGCGGCCTGCGGTGTGCCCGGATGCGCGGGGGCGACGGTCTGCGCGCGATGCCCGCGTCGATGGCGGCGAGGACGCGCCGGTAGAGCGCCTCCCGCTGCGCGTCGGGCAGGCCGGGCGAATCGGGGGCGAGAAACAGGTCGCACTCGCGGATGAGCGCGCAGTCAATCTGCGTGTCGGGCAGGGAGAGCTGCCACTCGAGCAGGGCAAGCGCGTCGTCCGCCGTGAGCGTGCCGCTCTCAAGACGGCGGCGGAAGTCGGAATCCATCGTCATCGGGCAGCCTCCTTTCCCGCAGGGTGCGTGTTTTGGGTGTTTCACTATATTTAGAGGCGCGGCGAGTCAAAACCTGTCAGTATAACAAGAAAAATATAAAATAGCTCCGGGTGCTGCGCCAGCTTCCTGCGCGCGCGGGAGATGCGCATCCACACGCAGGAGACGCTCAGATAGTGCTCCTTCGCGATGTCCGCGGCGGTCTTGCCCATCAGCGCCCACTCGATGAAGATCTCCGCGTTTTCCTCGTCGAGCAGCGCGCGAAGCTGCTCGATGTGCCCGGCGAGCACGGCGCTCTGCTCCGGGGTGAGCGCCCGGTCGCAGACGGGCAGGGCGGCGTCCTCCTCGTCGAGCGAGTAGGCGCGGCGCAGCTCCTCGCGCCGGATCTTCGCAGACGCGCCGCGCAGGCGCAGCTTGAGCGCGCAGACCAGCCAGCCGCCGGGATTGGGATGCGCCATCAGCTCGGCGCGCTTGCTCCATGCGGTCAGGAATACGTCCTGAATCACGTCGAGCAGCGAATCCTCGCCGCCTGCGCCGCACAGGCGGCGGCCCAGACGGAAGAGCAGCTCCGCATTGTCGTGATACAGGGCGTCAAACCACGCGCGTTCGTCCATCTGCGCACCTCCCTTCTCCCCGCCGGGGCCCTGATGCGACCATTATAGCGGATGAAAAAGAAAAAGAAAAGATTTTCGCGCCGCCTGTCAGGATTTTGCGCGCTGCTCGTCTAATACATGATAGAGAAGGTCTATGCTCGCGCGCATAAGGAGGAAAATGGCGATGAACAGGAGAAGAATCCGGGCCGCGCTGGCCCTGTGCCTGCTGGCGGCGGCACTTGCGCCCGCCGCACGGGCGGATACGCTGGCGGAGCTTGCGCTTCAGGCAGGCACTCCGTGGCAGGAGACGATCACGGCGCATGGGCGCACGCTGAGCTTCGACGTGACGGCGGAGGTGCCGCAGGCCGGGGCGATGGGCGTCTACCGCGTGCGGCAGGTACGGGAGGAGCAGTGGAGGAGCCTGCCGCAGCCGGAACTGCCGCCCAAGCGGCGGGGCATCGCGCAGCGCCGGAAGGATGACGAGGTCTTCGCGCCCGATGCGCTGCCGGAGGACTACGCCTCGTTCGGCAATCCCTATACGGCGGGCAGTTTCTCGCGGATACGCAGGCGCGCCTTGCGCCGGTGCTCGCGCAGGCGGAGGGCGCACAGGCCCGGTGGACGGAGCTTACGGGGATTTCGCCGGTCTGGCTCTACGACAAGAACGCGGGGCAGTGGCTGGGCACGGCCATTGAGGGTGCAGTCGGCGGCTACAGCCTCGACTTTTCGCTTGCGTTCAGGGGCGCGCCGCTTGAGGAGGGCACCCCTTTTTACCGGGATGCGGACGCGTACTTTGCGGAGGGCGGGAGGCAGTTTGTCGCGCCCTCATGGTTCGTTCATGCCTCGGCGGAAGGCGGGGAAGCGTATTCGGTTTATGCCTCGCTGCCCGCGCTCGTGCTGACCTTCGAGGAGGAGGCGGAGCTTGTTCCGCTCTCGCGTGTGCTGGATGTGCTACGCGAGCTGGCGCAGGAGGGACTGCTGCGCGCGGTCAATCGCCTGACGCTTGGCTATGGCACGTTTGCGGTTGCAGAAGAGGAGGGCGATGACGCGCTGCTTACGCCCGTGTGGGCGGCAAAGGCGGAGATTTACTGGGATGCGCAGAGCGAGCCCTATGAAGCCTACGGCGAGGTATGGCGCTCGGAGGGGACGGTCTATATCGACGCGCGCACAGGGGCGCTCATCGAGCGGGAATGGGCGCAGCGTTGGCCGGAGAAGGAATAGTACTGTTCTGCGTTAAAACCGGCATGATGCCGGTTACATCACCGACCAAGTGACGTAAGTCCCGTTGCTTTGTGGTCGAGTCCGAAGCTTTGCAGAAGGACTTACAGAGTAAAAGATGGAATGATTGCGCGAAGCGAAGAAGGGAGTTTGAGGGATGAAATCCCTCAAGCAGGTTTGGAATCGCAGCCTGCCGCCCGCTGTGCGGGAAACAGGCAGGCGGAGATTGGAAACCACAAGGAGCGCTTTGGCGCGACTATGCGGGTTTCC
>JALFHA010000255.1 GCA_022776785.1 Clostridiales bacterium
GTTTGCCCGCACGCCGCCATCCGTCCGTACCTGGTGGACGAGGGCGTGGCTCCGGAGAGCTTCGTCACCAAGAAGGCGCTGGGCAAGCAGTTTGCGGGCAAGCAGTTCCGCATTCAGGTTTCCCCGCTTGACTGCACCGGCTGCGGCAACTGCGTCGATGTGTGCCTGGGCAAGTGCCTGAATATGAAGCCGCTCGCCGAGCAGCGCAAGGAAGAGGCTAACTGGGAGTACGCTCAGACGATCCCCGAGGTCGATTCCAGCATCATCAACAAGGCCAACGTCAAGGAGAGCCAGTTCCTCAAGCCGCTCTTCGAGTTCTCCGGCGCGTGCGCCGGCTGCGGCGAGACCCCGTACGTCAAGCTGGTTACCCAGCTCTTCGGTGACCGCATGATGGTCGCCAACGCGACGGGCTGCTCCTCCATCTACGGCGGCAGCGCTCCGACCGTTCCCTACACCAAGAACGACAAGGGCCAGGGCCCGGCGTGGGCGAACTCCCTGTTCGAGGACAACGCCGAGTTCGGCTTCGGCATGAACCTGGCGACCACCCAGCGCCGCGAGAAGCTGGCCGCGCTCGTGACCGAGCTGGCCGAGAAGCTCGACGGCGAGGGCAAGGAGACCTGCGAGGCTTGGCTTGCCACCATGAACGACGGCGAGAAGTCCAAGGCGACCTCCGCGAAGCTCGCTGAGCTCGTTGAGGGCAAGGACTGCGACCTCTGCAAGCAGATCGCCGGCATGAAGGACATGATGGTCAAGAAGAGCCAGTGGATCTTCGGCGGCGACGGCTGGGCCTACGACATCGGCTACGGCGGAGTCGATCATGTGCTCGCTCAGGGCGAGGATGTGAACATCCTCGTGCTCGATACCGAGGTCTACTCCAACACCGGCGGACAGGCTTCCAAGTCCACCCCGACCGGCTCCATCGCCAAGTTTGCGGCCTCCGGCAAGAAGACCCGCAAGAAGGATCTGGGCATGATGGCCATGTCCTACGGCTACGTGTACGTGGCGACTGTCGCCATGAGCGCGAACCCGGCTCAGCTCCTCAAGGCGATGACCGAGGCCGAGGCGTATCACGGCCCGTCCCTCATCATCGCGTACGCGCCGTGCATCAACCACGGCATCAACATGGCGCACGCGCAGATGGAAATCAAGCGCGCTGTGGCCTGCGGTTACTGGCCGCTCTACCGCTACAATCCTGAGCTCGAGGCGCAGGGCAAGAACCCGCTCACCGTCGACAGCAAGGATCCGACCGAGAGCTATCAGGACTTCATCAAGGGCGAGGTACGCTACGCCTCTCTGGCGAAGCTCTTCCCGGCCAAGGCGGAGGAAGCCTACAAGATCAACGAGGAGGACGCCAAGCGCCGCCTCGAGACCTACAAGCGCATGGCGAGCGACGACTAATCCGCATGGATTGGCCGCGCAGACCGCCGCTTGACGGCTAACTGCAAAGAAGCACCCTTCCGGGCAGCCGGGAGGGTGCTTTTGTCAAGAATGCGAAAAACGCGATTACTCAATGGTGAAGCTCGTCCATTCGGCATGGTTATACTCCATCACATCGGCAGAGCGGGTCAGCCCCATGTGCTCGTAAAACGGAATGGCCTTGCTGTTGGCACAGGTATAGAGGATGATGTCATCCGCGCCGCCGGCGGCCTCCAGACATTGGCGGAGCAGCCGGCCGCCGATGCCGCGCCCCGTGTATGCGCGGTCAACCCCCAGGTCGGTGACAAACAGCCAGTAGGCAAAATCCGTGATGCCGAAGCATATGCCGACGAGCAGCCCATCCTCGTCGCGGGCTGTGAGGCTGACGGATGCGTTCTTGACAAGCCGGGTAATCCTCTCCTCAAAGCGTTCCCTTGGATACTGGGAGCCCAGGTCCGTGCGCCTGAGAAATGCGGTGTATTCCTCTGCGGTGATACGCTCCTGTCTGATGACGATGTCTTCCATAACCATCCTCCTGTGAAAAAATGGATATCCTGACAGGAAAACAGTATAACAAAAGGGAAAAAACCCGTCAAGCCGACAAAATTCGATCAGAAAACGGCAATTTACAGCAATTCAGCAGAAAAAGCTTGCAAGCACGGCGAGAAAACCCTATAATAGGAAGAGAATTGCTTGGGGGATGAGGAGGACTGGCTATGGCCAAACAGCGCAATCACCGGGATGTGACCCAGAGGGAGAATCCCTACGGTCAGATTCCGGATGAAGATGAATATGACGACGATCTCGATGCGGAACTGGATGATTTCGACGATGACGACGACGAGTTCTCC
>JALFHA010000290.1 GCA_022776785.1 Clostridiales bacterium
TATAAGAAATGGCAGGTTCGTCGGTTGATTTATTCCTATCTAGTCTATAGGATATGTCGATATTATATGCCGGCAGAGCCGGCTTGTCAAGGAAAATTTTGAGCCGGCAGGAAATTGTTTGCAGACGCCCCTGATGCCGCGGCAGGCGCGCTTTTTTCTGTTGGCAATTTCTTCCCGGAAGGGTATAATAGAGGCACATGGCCCGCCGCCTGCGGCGGGACGCTGACAGAGAAAGGGGCTGCTTGTATGGCCAATCCGAATATCCCGACCCCCCACATCACCGCGAAGGAGGGCGACTTTGCACGCACGGTGCTCATGCCGGGCGACCCGCTGCGCTCGAAATTCATCGCCGAGACGTACCTTGAAAATCCCGTGCTGGTGAACAACACGCGCGGCGTGCAGGGCTACACCGGCACCTACAAGGGCAAGCGCGTCTCCGTGATGGCCTCGGGCATGGGTATGCCCTCCATCGGCATCTACTCCTACGAGCTGTTCAACTTCTACGGTGTGGAGAACATCATCCGCGTGGGCACGGCGGGCGGTATCGGCGACAATGTGCATGTGCGCGACGTCGTAATGGGCATGAGCGCGTACACGAATTCCAACTTTGGCAGGCAGTACGGCTTTGACGGCAACGTCGCGCCCTGCTGCTCCTTCGGACTGCTGGAGGCTGCGGTTTCCGCGGCGCGCGCGATGGGCATCGAGCCGAATGTCGGCGCGCTGTATTCCTCGGATATCTTCTACGACGAGGCAGGCGGCGCAGGCAAGCTCAAGAAGCTGGGCGTGCTGGCCGTGGAGATGGAGAGCGCGGCGCTGTACCTGAATGCGGCGCGCGCGGGGAAGAACGCGCTGGCGATCTGCACGATTTCCGACCATCTGTTTACCGGGGAGGCGCTGTCGGCGCAGGAGAGGCAGACGAGCTTCACGCAGATGATGGAGATTGCGCTGGAGATCGCGTGAGAACGCGCAGGGCTTTGTCCTTGCCCCTGCGGGGGAATAAGAGTAGTTTTTGGGAGCAGTTACAGACATGAGCATGGAAAGAGCAAGGGCTGCGCTGGCACGGTGCAGCCTGGAGGACAGGATTATCGAGTTTGACGTATCCAGCGCGACGGTGGCGTTAGCGGCGCAGGCGCTGGGCTGCGAGGAGGCGCGCATTGCCAAGACGCTGTCCTTTTCGCTCGGGGACGGGGCGATTCTCGTCGTCGCGGCGGGAGATGCGCGCATCGACAACGGCAAGTTCAAGGCGCGCTTCGGCATGAAGGCGCACATGCTGGCACACGACGATGTGGAGCGGCTGATCGGCCACGCGGTAGGCGGAGTCTGTCCGTTCGGCGTAAGCGACGGCGTGCCTGTATATCTGGACGAATCGCTGCGCCGGTTTGACGTGGTGTATCCCGCAGCGGGCACGGACGCGAGCGCCGTGCGCCTGAGCACGGACGAGCTGTGGCAGGCCAGCGGGGCAGAGGACTGGGTGGACGTATGCAAGTGAGCGCACGACAGAATGACGAAAGGAACGAATCGCTTCATGATGAGCAGAATCTACATTTCCGCAGACATTGAGGGCACCTGCGGCATCGCCCACTGGGACGAGACGGAGAATGGCAAGCCCGATTATGAGCCGTTCCGCCGGCAGATGACCGCGGAGGTCAGGGCCGCGTGCGAGGGCGCGCAGGCCGGCGGCAGCGACGGCGTCTACATCAAGGACGCGCACGACAGCGCGCGCAACCTCATCCCCGGCGAGCTGCCGGAGGGCATCCAGCTCTTCCGCGGCTGGGGCAGCGACCTGCACTCCATGGTCTCCGGGCTGGACGCGAGCTTCTCCGGCGTGATCTTCACAGGGTATCACTCCTCCTCGAACACGGACGCCAGCCCGCTGGCGCACACCATGAATCTGGGCAACACCTCCGTGCGCATCAACGGCATACAGGCCAGCGAGATGGTCATCAACGCCTTTGCGGCGGCCTACTACGACGTGCCGCTACTGATGGTGACGGGCGATCTGGGCGTGTGCGAGCAGGCCAAGCGGCTCAATCCCAACGTCGTCACCGTGCCCGTGCAGCAGGGGCGCGGCAACGGCACGGTGTCCATCCATCCCGCCGAGGCGGTGCGGCGCATCCGCGAGGCCGCGGAGCAGGCCGTGCGCGACGGGCTGGCCCATCCCGAAAAATACAGGATCGACCTGCCCAACAAGTTCGATGTGGAGATCGAATACCGGCTGCACCAGAACGCGCGGCGCGCGGGCTTCTATCCCGGCGCCAAGCAGGTCGGGCCGCGCACGGTGCGCTACAGCTCCGACGCCTATTACGACGTGCTGCGGTTCTTCCTGTTCTGCCTGTGAGATAAAAAGCTCAGCCCGGCGGCGCGCTGCGTCTCCGGGCTTTTTCTTATCCTTTTGCGTGCATCCCCAAACCCCATCATCGCTTCGCGATTGCTATCCCATCTTTTACTCTGAAACCGTATCTTTCGGGTAGCAAAAAAGCGCAAACTACCCCTGTAAAGCTTTTGTATCGAAAATTTTGAGCTTAACTGAAAGGCTTATG
>JALFHA010000295.1 GCA_022776785.1 Clostridiales bacterium
GAGCTCAAGAAGGTCGCGTGGCCGTCCAAGAAGGATCTCATCAACTACTCTGTCCTCGTCATCGCGTTCGTCGTGGTGCTGGCTGTCATCGTTGGTTTGCTGGATACCGGTTCCTCCCTGCTGGTCAAGAAGCTCATCGAGCTGTAAGACCCAGGGAACTGAGGAGGGTTCAACATGGCGGACGAGCAGGCTCTGTGGTATGTCGTGCATACCTACTCGGGCTATGAGAACAAGGTCGCCAGCGATCTGGTCAAGACGGTCGAGAACAACGGCATGGGCGACCTGATTCAGGATGTCAAGGTGCCCATCGAGGAGGTCGTGGAGACCCGCAACGGCAAGCCCCACACCATCCAGCACAAGCTGTTCCCCGGCTATGTCCTGGTCAAGATGATCAAGACGACCGAGACGTGGTACATTGTGCGCAATACGCGCGGCGTGACCGGCTTCGTCGGCCCGGGATCGGAACCGATTCCGCTGACCGACGAGGAGTTTGAGCGCATGACGAGCTGCCAGGGCACCATCCGCATCGATCTGGAGCCCGGCGATTCCGTGCGCATCAAGACCGGCAGCGTCGAGAACGCGATTGGCACGGTGGAGGAGATCAACGCCGAGGAGCATAAGGTCAAGGTTTCCATCGAAATCCTGTCCCGAAAGACCACGGTGGAGTACGACGTCAGCGAGGTGGAGCGCCTGTAAGCGCGCCGCCTTGCGCAGCAAGGCAATCTCCGGGGTCTTCCCCCGGTTTGCTCAACTTGCCCGCGCCCAAGCGGGAGGCGGGCGGCAGCCCCGGCGCACATGCGCGCGGGGCGTGGGAGGAACGAAAACGTTCCGCGTGACCACAATTTTAGGAGGTTAATACAATGGCGAAGAAAGTTACTGGCATGATTAAGCTGCAGGTGCCGGCTGCCAAGGCCAATCCTGCCCCGCCCATCGGCCCGGCCCTCGGCCAGCATGGCGTGAACATCCCCGGCTTCTGCAAGGAGTTCAACGAGCGCACCAAGAATGACGCTGGCCTGATTATCCCGGTCGTCATCACCGTCTATTCTGACCGCTCCTTCACCTTCATCACCAAGACCCCGCCGGTTCCGGTCCTCATCAAGAAGGCCCTGAACATCGAGAGCGGCAGCGGCAAGCCCAACAAGACCAAGGTTGGCCAGCTGACGATGGCGCAGGTTCGCGAGATCGCCGAGAAGAAGATGCCCGACCTCAACGCTGCCAGCATCGAGGCCGCGATGAGCATGGTCAAGGGCACCGCGCGCTCCATGGGCGTGACCGTCGCCGACGCGTAATTGGGAAGAAGTTGCAGCGCGGTGCGTCCGCGCGAGTAAGCCCGCCGCGCGCGGGCCGGATAGTGGGAGGACATAGTGCCGTTTGTACCACAAGGAGGAACAAAGACTATGAAGCATGGCAAGAAGTATGTCGAGAGCGCGAAGCTCATCGATCGCAGCAAGCTGTATGACCCGGACGAGGCCGTGAAGCTCGCTCTCCAGACCGCCAAGACCAAGTTCGACGAGACGCTGGAGATCTCCGTGCGCCTGGGCGTCGACCCCCGTCAGGCTGACCAGCAGGTCCGCGGCGCGGTCGTGCTGCCCAACGGCACCGGCAAGAAGGTTCGCGTGCTCGTGTTCGCCAAGGGCGAGCAGGCCAAGGCCGCTGAGGAGGCTGGCGCGGATTACGTCGGCGCTGAGGAGCTTGTCGCCAAGATCCAGGGCGAGAACTGGTTCGAGTTTGACGTGGTCGTCGCCACGCCGAACATGATGGGCGTCGTCGGCCGTCTGGGCCGCGTCCTCGGCCCGAAGGGCCTCATGCCGAACCCCAAGAGCGGCACCGTGACGATGGATGTGGCCAAGGCCATCGCCGAGATCAAGGCTGGTAAGGTTGAGTACCGCCTCGACAAGAGCGCGATCATCCACTGCCCGATCGGCAAGAAGTCCTTCACCGCTGAGCAGCTCACCGAGAACCTGAGCACCCTGATGAACGCCATCAACCGCGCGAAGCCGGCCGCCGCGAAGGGCATCTACCTGCGCAGCGTCGTCCTGTCTTCCACGATGGGCCCTGGCATCCGCGTCAATCCGCTCAAGTTCTGATCTCAGACAAAGGTATGATAAAAGCGTCCCGCGCAGCCGGAAAACCGGCTGACGCGGGACGTTTTTTAACCTATCGGAAATTGCAGCACCATCGGCCTCGAAGGGAAAGGGCTGGAGAATACAGAGTGGGGTCGGGAGTGGGAGCGCCTGATACTATTCTCAATTCAAACTGATACTATCCTTCGATTATACTGTTCTTCAATTAAAGTATTTCTTGCGGTTTTCTCGTTTGTTCGTCAAGAACTCACCGTCAGGCCTCGCTTCGCTCCCTGACTACTTTGTAAAAATGCTTTATCAATGGGATACGTTGGGCTGCCGCCCAAACCTGCTTGGGGATTTCATCCCCAAACCCCATCATCGCTTCGCGATTGCTATCCCATCTTTTACTCTGAAACCGTATCTTTCGGGTAGCAAAAAAGCGCAAACTACCCCTGTAAAGCTTTTGTATCGAAAATTTTGAGCTTAACTGAAAGGCTTATG
>JALFHA010000321.1 GCA_022776785.1 Clostridiales bacterium
GGCATGAAGTACAAGCACTACGCGCCAAAGGCGCGCACGACCATCTTCGAGGGCGAGGCGGGCCGCGTCGTGCCCGCCATCTGCCGTGCCTATGACGAGGCGCTGGCTGCGGGCGAGCGCCCGGCCATCCTCGGCTTTGACGGGCATGACTTCGGCGGCCGCACGCGCATCAGCCTCGGCTGCGCCGACAGACCGCAGGAAGCGGCGGCAAGGCTGTTCGCTGCCCTGCGCGAGCTCGACGAGCGCGGCGAGACCGTGGCGCTGTGCGAGGCCGTCGATTTGTCCGGCATCGGGCTGGCGGTCATGAACCGCATGGGCCGCGCGGCTGCCTTTGATATCCGTCAGGTGTAAGCGCGAAGCGAACCCCGACGGTGAGCCTTTGCAGGGCTGTGCCGGCATATTACGGAGGAATGACAAATGCGCTGCGAGAGCTTTGAGCCGGTTTTTGCGCCCGATGCGCGCGTGATGATCGTGGGCACGATGCCCAGCGTCAAATCGCTTGAGCAGGCGCAGTATTACGCGCATCCGCGCAACGCCTTCTGGCCGATTATGTTTGACTTTTTCGGGAAAATGCACGATAATGATTATGAACGGAAAAAAGCGCTGATCCGCACGCACGGCCTCGCCCTGTGGGACGCGGCGGCCTGCTGCGAGCGCGAAGGCAGTCTCGACAGCGCGATGCGCGGCGTGGTCTTTAACGATTTCCCGTCGCTCTACGCGCGCTGTCCGGACATTCATACTGTGCTGTGCAACGGCGGCACGGCGCACGCGCTCTTTCTGCGCTCGGGCTTTGCCGGGGAAAGGACGGTGCTGCGCCTGCCGAGCACCAGCCCGGCCTATACGCTGCCTTACGCAAAGAAGCTGGAGGCGTGGAGCGAGGCGCTTTTGCAGTCCGGTATTTTGCGCGCATGACGCACAAGCGGGCGCGCCCAGGGAGGGGATACACTGTGAATATCGTCGAAATGATACTCAAAAAGAAGGCGGGGGAAGCGCTCTCGCCCGAGGAAATCCGCGCCTTTGCGCGCGGCGCGGCGGACGGCAGCATTCCGGACTATCAGCTCTCCGCGCTGCTGATGGCGATCTGTCTGCGCGGCATGAATGCGGAGGAGACCGCCTGCCTGACGATGGAGATGATGCACTCCGGCGGCACGGTGGATCTCACCGCCATCGACGGCGTGTGTGTGGACAAGCACTCCACCGGCGGCGTGGGCGATACGACGACGCTCGTGCTCGTGCCGCTGGCGGCGGCGTGCGGCGCGAAGGTCGCCAAGCTCTCCGGACGCGGGCTGGGCCATACCGGCGGCACGCTCGACAAGCTGGAGAGCATCCCCGGCTGCTCTGTGGAAAAGACGCAGGAGGAATTCGTGCGCCAGGTGCAGGAGATCGGCTGTGCCGTCATTGGCCAGACGCACGACCTCTGCCCGGCGGACAAGGCGCTCTACGCGCTGCGCGACGTGACGGGAACGGTGGACAGTGTGCCGCTGATCGCCTCAAGCATCGTCTCCAAGAAGCTGGCGAGCGGCGCAGGTGCGATTGTGCTGGATGTCAAGACCGGCAGCGGCGCGCTGATGCATACGCTCGAGGACTCCGTGACGCTGGCCCGCGCGATGGTGGACATCGGCGAGCAGGCGGGCAGGCCCATCCTCGCGCTGGTGACGGGCATGGACCAGCCGCTGGGCACGCATGTGGGCAACGCGCTGGAGGTCAAGGAGGCCATCGACATCCTCGCCGGGCGCGCGGGCGGCGATCTGCTGACCGTCTCGCTGGAGCTGGGCGCGCGGATGCTCGTGGCTGCGGGCATCGCGGCGGATGTCGCGGACGGCAAGGCGCGCATGACGGAGGCGCTTGAAGGCGGCTCGGGGCTTGACAGGCTGCGGCAGATGATTGTCGCGCAGGGCGGCGACGCGCGCGTGTGCGACGATGTGAGCCTGCTGCCGCAGGCACGGCACATCATCGACGTGCCCGCGCCGAGGGATGGTTATGTCGCCCGGATGGACACGACGGCCATCGGCTACTGCGCGCAGGATCTGGGCGCGGGCAGGAAGAAAAAGACCGACGCGATTGACCCCGCCGTCGGGCTGGTGATGCGCGTGCGGCTGGGGGACGCCGTGCGCGCTGGCGAGCCGCTGGCGACGCTGTACATCAACAAGCCGGAGCTGGCGCAGGAGGCGGCGGAGAGGCTGCAAAGCGCCATCGTCATTGAGGAGGAAAAGCCGGAGCTGCCGCCGCTCATCTACGCGGCTGTCGCCCCGGGGGAGACCATTCGCTACGCCTGAGACGGCGGGCACATGGAAAGAACGATGAAGAAAGAGAAAAACCTGAATAAAAAGGCGCGGCTTCTGGCGCATCATCTGCGTCCGGCCGCGTCGGCCTTTGCGCTGGGCATCGGCGCTTCTGTTGCGGTGACGCTGCTGCGCATGGCGTTTACGCAGATCATCCGCTTCACGGTGGATTCCGCCCTGCTGGGGGAGATGGGCGGCCTGCCCGCGTTCCTCGCTGGGCTTGACGCGCACGCGCTGCTGCTGACGGCGTGCGCCGCGGCGGCGGTCGTGTCGCTGCTGCAATTCGCGGCGGGCTTTGTGCAGGATTCGAGCCTGCCCAGGGGATCGGAGCGCTTCGTCAAGTCGCTGCGCGACGAGCTATACCGCCACGTCCAGCGCCTGCCGTACAGCTGGCACGCCAGCAATGCCACGGGCGACATCATCCAGCGCTGCACGGCAGACGTGGAGGTCGTGCGCACGTTCATCAGCGATCAGGTCATGGAGCTGATGAGCACGGTGTTCCTGATCGCCGTCTACATGGGCATGATGCTCGCCATGAACGTTAAAATGGCGCTGGCCGCGCTGGCGTTCATCCCGGTCATCATCGTGTATTCGTTCCTGTTTTTCAGGAAGGTGTCCTCCAGCTATACCGCATGCGACGAGGCGGAGGGCGAGCTCTCCGCGATGGTGCAGGAAAACCTGACCGGCGTGCGCGTGGTGCGCGCCTTCGGCCGCGAGCGCGACGAGCTGAAAAAGTTCCGCGAGAAGAACGAAAAATACACCAACCTGTGGATAAAGCTCGGCAGGATGCTCACCAACTTCTGGACGCTGGGTGATTTGATGAGCATGGGGCAGGTGCTCACCGTCGTGCTGCTGGGCGTGACGATGTGCGTCGGCGGCACGCTCTCGCTGGGCACCTATCTGGCGTTTGTCAGCTATACGCGCCAGCTCTCCTGGCCCGTGCGCGCACTGGGACGCGTGATTTCGGAGATGAGCAAGGCCGGCGTGTCGCTCGACCGCCTGCTCTACATCCTCGAATCCGAGCCGGAGCCGCCGTGCCTGTGCCCCGCGCAGGCCGATTTGCACGGCGACGTGGAGTTCGACCATGTGACGTTCGCCTACGAGCAGAAGGCCGTGCTGCGCGACGTGAGCTTCACCGTGCCCGCTGGCGGCACGCTCGGCGTGTTCGGCGAGACGGGCAGCGGCAAGAGCACCATCGCGCTGCTGCTGGCGCGGCTCTACGACCCCGAAGTGGGCGCGGTGCGCATCGGCGGCGTGGACGTGCGCGACATGGACGCGCACGCGCTGCGCCGGGGCGTGGGCGTGGTGCTGCAGGAGCCGTTTCTTTTCTCGCGCACGCTGGCGGAAAACATCGCCATCACGCGGGAGGACGCGTCGCGCGCGGACATTGAGCGCGCCGCACAGGAGGCGTGCCTGACCTCGGCCATCGCCGAATTCAGAGACGGCTACGACACGGTGGTCGGCGAGCGCGGCGTGACACTCTCCGGCGGGCAGAAGCAGCGCACGGCCATCGCGCGCACGCTGCTCTCCGGCGCGCCCATCATGGTCTTTGACGACGCGCTCTCCGCTGTGGACGCAAAGACCGACGAGGCTATCCGCGCCAACCTGCGGCGCGCAGCGGGAAGTTCGACGCTCATCCTCATCGCGCATCGCGTGGCGACGCTGATGCAGGCGGATACGATCATCGTCCTCAAGGACGGTGAGATCGTCGAGCGCGGCACGCATGCGGAGCTGATGGCACAAAACGGACTGTATGCGCGCGCCGCGAGGCTTCAGGGCGCGGGGGAGGAGGATGGCCATGAGCGATAAGACGGCAAAGCGCGCGGGCTTCTCCATCGCCCCGTGGAAAAAACTCTGGCCGACGCTGCGCACGCACAGGGCGCTGTTCGCGCTGGCCGTGGCGAGCAACCTCGTGCTGGCGGTGACGGACTTCTATATGCCGCTGCTTCAGGCGCAGGTGGTGGACGCCTTCATCACGGCGGGCACGCTTGCTGGGCTGGGTGCTTACGCGCTCAAATATCTGGCACTGATTGCCGTGGAGCTTGTCAGCCTGCGCATTTATTTCATGGCCTGCATCCGGCTGGAGATGTTCTCCAGCCGCGACCTCAAGGAGGCGTGCTTCGTCAACCTCCAGCGGCTGAGCCTTGACTATTACAATACGACGAGCGCCGGGCACAGCCTCTCGCGCGTGATGAGCGACACGGAGAAGATCGCCGGAGAAATCGCGTGGGCCATTCCCGACGTGCTCTGGGGCTTTGCCTACATCTTCGGCGTGTTCGGCGTGATGGCGACGCTCTCCCTGCCGCTGGCAGCGCTGTTTCTGGCGCTTGCGCCCGTCGTCACGCTGCTGACGGTGTTCTTCCAGCGGCGGCTCATCGCGCTCAACCGCGATGTGCGCGCGCAGCACGCGAAGATCACCTCCGGCTACAACGAGGGCATCATGGGCGCGAAGACGAGCAAGACCATGGCGCTTGAGGACAAGCTCTGCCGTGAGTTTGAGCGCACGACCTCGGACGCCGCGCGCGCGGGCATCCTGCACGGGCGGATGCGCGCCGTCTATGTGCCGCTCATCGTGCTCTGCGGCGCACTGGCGGCCAGCGCCACGCTGCTGCGCGGCGGCGAGATGGCGCTCTCCGGCACGCTGACGCTCGGCGCGCTCAGCGCGTTCACGACCTACGCGCTGAGCCTGTTTCA
>JALFHA010000325.1 GCA_022776785.1 Clostridiales bacterium
GGAAGTGGGGCATATACACCAGCGTCTGGCAAATCCGGGAGAAGACGCGCGAGCGCACCTCGTTGAGCATCAGGGCCAGGATGATGGGCAGCGGGAAACAGATGACCAGCTTCATCAGGCTGATGGTCAGCGTGTTGCCCAGCAGCCGCAGAAAGTTTGGCGAACCGAAAATCTTCTCAAAGTGCTTCAGGCCCACCCACGGGCTTTTGAACATGGAATCCAGAATGCCCTTGCCCAAAAACATGTTAAAATCCTTGAAGGCCAGCTGAAGACCGAGCAGCGGCAGGATCTTGTAGCCGATGACATACACCAGCCCTGGAATGGACATGGCATAGAACACCCAGTTGGCCCTGAAATACTTCCAAAAGCTTTGCTTTTTGACCGACTGCACAGTCATGCCCGCTCCCCGCCTTTTTCTCGTGGTTCTCCTGACGCTTCATTTGCTTATATTGTAGCAGGCATATCTGGTTAAGTCATTGGATTCATTATCGATCATTTGGACAAATGCACGAACATGCTTAAATTTTATTGCAATTTTTCATGCTATTTTGTAGAATATGCTCGAGGATATATCGAAACCCGAATGTGGGACGGGAGTGAACACCATGTATACGCTGCTGATCGTGGATGATGAATGGCAGACGCGCAAGGGACTGCGTGAGCTGGTAGACTGGCATGAGCTGGGCATAGACGTCGCAGGAGACGCGGGCGATGGTCAAGAAGCGCTCCATCAGCTTGAGCGCCTCAAGCCCGATATCCTGCTGACCGACGTCCGGATGCCGCATATGGACGGCATCGAGCTGGCGCGGCAGGCGCGGGTCCTCCTGCCTCAGATTGCCATCGTGTTCATCAGCGTATATTCGGATGCAGAGTATCTGCGCAACGCGCTCAGGCTTGAGGCCGTCGACTATCTCTACAAGCCCATCCATATGGAAGAACTGAAAAAGACCATCAGCAGCCTCGTCGGGCGGCTTAATCAATCCGCGCAGGACAGGGCTCAGCAGGAGCAGGTGCGTCATCTCTTGGAAACAAGTCGTCCCCTTCTCGTCGAACGCTTCCTGCACAGCTGGTTTTCCGGCATTCTGGACGATGAACAGGCCATCCGTGCCAAGCTTGAGCTGCTTGGCCTGCCATTTCCCTCCGGCGGCATCGTGGGCGTGGTGTTTCAGCCGCTCTTCCCCACCCTGCCGGATGACGGTACTGTGGAGAGCTGCCAGATTCTTCTGGAAGACGTCCTGCGCAGGGAGCTGCACGACATCCTGCTTTGTGCAGAGGACACAGGCGCAGTTGGCGTGATGGCGGCAGCATCACCGCAGATGCTTGAGCATACGGAGCAGGCCTTGCAGTCAGCCGCAGCCGTTGTCCGCAGCGAGCTGCACATGGAGCTGATGATTGGCGTCAGTTCATGGCATCCTGACTGGCTTGACGCGCAGCAAGCCGTACGGGAGGCGCGCCGCATCGTCGGTATGCAGGCCTTTGCACCGGACAAGTCCGTATTTCGCTATGAGAGCGACGCAAGGCAGGAGGAAGCCACGCTTCATCTGCTGGATGGGGAGCTGCTGGAGCAGCTGCTGCTTACAGGGAATGCAGATGCGCTGATTGCCCGCATGGAGGAAGCTCTAGCCAGTCACAATGGCAACGTGCAGGCGCTTCGCCGGCTGCTGATGGATATTGCCCTGCGCGCCGACCTCGTCCTGCAAAAGCACGGGGTGGACGCGCTGGATTCCCTCGGCTTCTGCCGCCGCGCAGCAGGATACATGCCCGTTCTTGCGGTCAGGCGCACGCTGGAAGCCAGGCTGAGGGAGGCCGTCGCGCAGCTGGACGATCGGCGGAAAAAGGAAATGAGCTCTGTGACAGAGCGCGTCATGAGGCTCATCCGCACGCGCTACACCGAACCCCTGAGCATCGCAGAAATCGCTGAGGCGGTACACTACACGCCCGCGCACCTCGGCACGCTCTTCAAAAAGGAAACCGGGAAAACCATGAGCAGCTATCTGCTGCAAACGCGGTTGGATGCCGCGATGACGCTGCTGCGCACGACGCTTGAACCGGTCTCCTCCATCGCCAAACAGGTAGGATACCCGGATACTCAGTACTTCTCGCGGGTATTCAAACAGTTTTCGGGATGCACACCGCTTGAGTATCGCAGAAAGGCACGCTCATGCTGAATCATCTGGGCTACAAATCTCTTGGCGCCATCGCCATTGCGCTGCTGGCGTTGATCACCGTCGGCTTTCTTCTGCTCAACCGTCAGCTCGTGCGCAGCACGGAATACGATATCCTGCAAGCCTACAGCCGAGAGGTGCGGCAGATTGCCGCCAATCTGAATACCTATACCAACGGGCTTGAGGACACCCTCCTCTCTCTGCTGTGCGACACCCGGCTGCAGGAATCCATCAACCGTCCCCTCATGGATGAGACCCTGGAAAACCAGCTCGCAGAAATCCGTACCCTGCGCGAGGTCGTCAGCTATGTGGAAGGCAACCGTCAGGTGGATCGGGTGCGCCTGTACCTGAGCGATGAAAAAATGCTTGCACGCGAGTGCGTCAACTTCTTCTCCCATACTGACGCGCTGTCCACCCCGGAATACCAGGCGATGGACGGTAAGCGGATGTTCCTGCATTGGATGGGCGAGCACCGGGTGCAGACGCCCTATACGGATGACGAGTATGTCACGCTCGGCCTGCGATATCGCACGAACTTTCTGAGTGAAAGCCGGAACTGGGCGCTGATCCTGCTGGACATCTCTCCCAAGGTGTTCACGCAGGCGCTGGAGCAGGCCGCCAGCTCCTTTCCCGGCGCACAGGCCGTGATTCTTAACAGCACAGGCGCCGTCATGGTTGGAACGGATCAGCCCGAAACCCTGAGCGCCTTCCCTATGAACGGCACACAGGAAGGCTTCTTTGATTGCGGCGGAAAGGAATACGCCTACATCTGCCAGCCCATCAGCGCGGAGAACTGGTCGATGTTCGTCACGCTGCCGCGCGAAAGCCTGCGCAGCAGCCAGCAGGTGCTCTTCTCCGTGATTCTCTTTGTTCTTGGCCTGCTCATCATCGCGCTGCTCGCTCTGATCTGCATTATTCTGTATTCGCGCAGCATCCGCCGGTATATCAATGCGCTCAATGAGAGCCTCCAGCAATCCGGCAATGCGGAAACAACGAGCATTCCTTCGCACCGCGCTCTGTTCAATCTCGACAGAAACATCGCTTATCTGCTGGAAACCAACCGAAGGCTCACAGCAAACAAGCTGGAAGCGCAGCTGCGTGAGCGCGACGTCACCCTGCAGGCGCTCCAGGCCCAAATCAACCCGCATTTTCTCTATAACACGCTGGACGCCATCAACTGGATGGCCATTCGGGAGCAGGCGGGCGATGTTTCCGAGGCCATCACGACGCTGGCGGATTATTTCCGGCTGAGCCTCAGCCACGGGCGCAGCATCGTTACGCTGCAGGAGGACGCTGAAATCACACGCAAATATCTCGCGCTGTACAAGCATCGTTACGACTACACCTACGCTGTCGAATGGCTTTTGCCGCCGGAAAGCCTGTCCTGTCTGCTGCCAAAGCTCACGCTGCAGCCGCTGGTGGAAAACGCACTGCGCCACGGAATCTTCATGCGGGATCAGAAGGAAGGCGGCAAGCTGACCATCCGTTCCTTTGTTGAGGACGGCCATCTCACGCTGATCGTTCAGGATAATGGACCGGGACTGAAGGGCGGTATGGATGAAAAGAAGGGATTCGGCCTGGAGAACGTGCGCAGGCGTCTTGATCTGTATTACAATAACCGTTACTCGCTTGAATTGAACTCTCTGCCCGAAGGAGGCGTACAGGTCATCGTGTGCATTGCATGACCTGTTTGCCAAGATGGTGCAGACGGAACATAGAACGCCTTCATACCCCATTTTTGATAATATCAGGAGGAGCATCTCATGAGCAGTGAGCCGATGACCACAATTCCCCGCCCCGAGCATCCGCGCCCCGATTTTGTGCGCGAGACGTTTTTCAACCTCAACGGCGTATGGCAGTTTGCCTTCGATGACGACAATCAGGGCCTTGCCGCCGGCTGGATGAAGCCAGGCGTGCGCCTGCCGCTGGAGATCACCGTCCCCTTCGCCTACCAGACCAGGCTCAGCGGACTCGGCCCGACGGATGAAATCCATCCAGTGATCTGGTATCGCCGCGCGTTCACCGTCCCGCAGGAGATGCAGGGCAAGCGCGTTCTGCTGCGCTTCGGCGCGGTGGACTATGCCTGCGCCGTGTATGTCAACGGCCAGCAGGCCGGCACACACACGGGCGGCTACACGCCCTTCGCGCTGGACATCACCACCCTGCTGCAGGACGGAGAAAATGACCTGTGCCTACGCGTGCAGGACGATCCCGACTGCACCCAGCCCCGCGGCAAGCAGTACTGGGATCGCGGCCTGATGGGCTGCTGGTACACGCCGGTGTCCGGCATCTGGCAGACCGTGTATCTCGAGGCCGTGGGCGACTATGCCATGCGCTACATCCACGTCACCCCGGATATCGACCGCCACATGTTCACCGCCGAGATCGCGCTGGACAGGCAGCCGCGCGAGGCGCTGGAGGCCGAGCTGACCGTCTCCTTCGGCGGGAAGGTTCGCCAGAGCGTGCGCGTGTCGGTCTGCGACCGCATCGTGCGCGTGCCGGTGGAGATGATCGTGCGCGGCGCGCTCGACCCGTTCGAGCTATGGGCTCCGGGTCATCCCGCGCTGTATGACCTGCGCGTGCGCCTGCTGCGCGATGGCAAGGCCGTCGATCAGGTGGACACCTACTTCGGCATGCGCAAGATCGAGCGCCGCGGCGGGCGCATCTACCTGAACAACTGCCCCATCTATCAGAAGCTGATCCTCGATCAGGGCTACTGGCCGGATTCCCTCATCACCCCGCCCAGCGACGAGGCCATCCGCCTCGACCTGCAGTACACGCTGGACTTCGGCTACAACGGCGCGCGCAAGCACCAGAAGCTGGAGGATCCGCGCTACTACTACTGGGCTGATAAGATGGGCGTGCTCGTCTGGGGCGAGGTACCCAGCCCGTATGATTTCTCTGACGAGACGGTGCGCAATCTGGCCGACACGATGCTCGGCTTTATCGAGCGCGACTTCAACCATCCCTCGATCATCACCTGGGTGCCGCTCAACGAGAGCTGGGGCGTGCGACAGATCTACACCGACAAGCGCCAGCAGGCGGCAGGCCGTATGCTCTATCACCTGACGAAGGCGGCCGACGGTACGCGCCTGTGCTCCAGCAACGACGGCTGGGAGCAGGTGACGACCGACATCTGTGCCCTGCACGACTACGCCGACGCGAAGGACATCATCGCCGCGCACTTTGCCGAGCGCGCAACGGTGGAGAAGCACGCCTGCGACTGGCGTCCCTGCTATGCTGAGGGGGAGAAGCCGACCGGCGAGGAGGCCTTCCTGGTCACGGAGTACGGCGGCATTGCCTTTACGAACATCGGCATCCAGGGTGAGATGGGCGGCATGCAGACCTGGGGCTACCACGGCAAGGTGACGGACGAGGAGGCGTTCTTCGCGCGCTTCAAGGGCGTAACCGACGGCGTGCGCGAAATTCCCTACTGCCAGGGCTACTGCTACACCCAGCTGACCGATGTCATGCAGGAAATCAACGGTCTGTTGACCCCGGATCGCAGGCCCAAAATGGATGTGGCGCGTGTGCGCGAGATCAATCAGGCTGCGGCGGGCAGAACCAATCAGCTCGTCTGACAAAGGCAATGATACCGTCCGGGTGAATGGCGGTATAAAATGGAAAAGGGGCTGCTGCAGAAGCGAAAACTCCGCAGTAGCTCCCATTTTTGTTTGGTGATACTGATCTCTGTTAAAAACTATCAATGAGCGAATCAGTAAAAGTGAACAAAACTTCCAGTCAGTCTAAAGGAAAGAGTCTATGGCGTCTGCGAACCGACTGACTCCATCTGCCTTCTCTCTGGCGGCAGCACTGTCACGCAGAGCGGCCTGGGAAGACAAAGCGCCGAGAGCAGCTTTCCCGTCTGCTTGTCAAGTACCGTTACCGAATCGCTGGTTTCATTGGTGCAGACGATTTTGTCCCCGACGATGTCGAAATCCCTGGGCCCCGTGCCATGGCAGGGAAGAAATCGTTCCGAAACCAGAGCATCTTCTTCTGCCCGCAGGCAGGCGATGGAGTCGTGCCCGCGATTGGATACGTAGACTCGTTCCCCATCGACCCGGATCGCCGCTGCCGTGCTTTCCCCAGCATAATCCTTGGGCAGTGTGGATTGCTCGTCAAGCAGCGTCATCCGACCCGCGCCGTCATACCGGTACATGCACACGGTCGAAGACAGCTCGCTTACGCAGAACACGGTTTTCCCATCAGACGAGAACGCGAGATGCCGCGGCCCGCTACCGGGGCGCAGTGCGGTTTCAGCGATTCTATTCAGCTCCGCGTCATAGGCCACGATGCGATCCAGTCCCAGATCCGTCACCAGCAGCACCCCGTCAGGGGCCTCCATGATGAAGTGCGGATGCGGCGCCTCCTGCCTTGTTGGATGCACGCTGCTGCCCTGATGCTGTGCGACGATATCCGGGATTCTGCATACGGAGCCGGACAGGTAATTGACCGCGTACACCGCGCCATCCTTCACACACAGGTGCGGCGCGCACACGCCCCGCGTGCTCTGCCGGAAATCCAGCTCACGATACGCGCCATCCGGGCGGACGGCAAAGCGCCGCAGGGCACTCTCGTGCGTTTCCGCATCCGGCTCGCGCTCCAGCACATACAGGATTCCATCCTGCCAGATGGCGTACATGGGCCTGTCCGCCGGGATGACGCCGCAGGAGCGCAGCGCACCGTCCTCCGTCAGCTCGCAGCGGTACAGCCCGCCGTCCCTCACGCAGGAGGAGATATAGAGCGTATTCATGGACAACCTCCCTTTTATACGGGAAGGGTGGCCACAGCCCCGGTGATCCGGGCACATGGCCACCCCAGGTATTTCTGCTTACAGGCTCTTGCCGCCGTCCACAAAGATATTCTGTCCCGTGATATAGCGGCCGAACTCCGAGCACAGCAGGCGGACGATGCCCGCCAGATCCTCCTTCTCCCCGTAGAAGCCTGCGGGGATGGAGGCCGATACCTTGCGCGCATAGGCCTCATCGCTGAGAGCCTCCTTGTTGCGGTCGGTATAGATGACGCCGGGGGCCACATTGTTGACCGTGATGCCCTTGGACGCCAGCTGCCCGGCCAGGCTGCGCATCAGACCCGTCTGCGCGCACTTGGAGGAAGAATACACCAGCATCTGCGGGTGCGGCTTGAGCTCCTGAACGCTGCCGATGGTCACGATACGGCCCCAGCCCTTTGCCTCCATCGCAGGCACGACGGCCTGCATCAGCACCAGCGAGGCATAGTAGTTGCAGTTCGTCTGGCGGATATAATCCTCCTGCGTAATATCCTGCCAGTCCTTCTTGATCTGCAGCGAGGCGTTGAGCACCAGAATGTCCACATCCCTGCACGCCTCAGCAAGCGCACGAACCCCTTCCTCCTGCGTGAGATCCGCTGCGATGACCGTGCCGCTTCGGCCCATGGCCCGAATCTGGGCGGCGATGTCCTCCGCCTGCTCGGACGGATGGGAACAATGCACGATGACGTCCGCACCGCCGCGCGCCAGCTCCAGCGCAATCGCGCTGCCGATGCCCCGGCTGGAGCCTGTAACCAGCGCAAGGTGTCCCTTCACACTGTAATCCATGTGTCTGTCCACCATCCTTCTGCTTTACAGCGCGGACTGCGTGTCGTTCGGGTCGCCATTGCGGGCAAGGTCGTACTCCTTGCTCCAGTCAATGTCCCGGTACGCCTCCGCCTCCAGCTCCGTGCGAATGTACTCCATCAGCAGGTCGAGCATCTCCTCCGTCCATGTGTTCTTGTCAATCTGGGCGGTGGTGAACCTGTTCTCGCTGATCATCTTGAAGCCGAACATGTCCTTGACCTGCGTCTTCGCGCCATTCTCCACGACCTCCACAACGAGGTGCGGCGGGATGAAGAGCACGCCGCCGCTGCACCCGTAGACCACGTCGCCCGGCAGGCAGATGGCCGTCTTGGTGCCGCTGCCCAGGCGCGCAGGCACGTTGAGGCCCAGCATGGCGAAGTCGCGGATGGGCGTAGGGTCGATGCCGCGGTAGTACACCTGCACGCCGTCCACGCGGTTCATCTGCTCCACATCGCGGATGCCGCCCCAGATGACCGCGCCGCCGCTGCCGGTCTTGGCCCTCAGCGCGGTGGTCAGGTTGCCGCCGAGGAAGGTGCCCTTGTAAATCTTGTCGTACATATCGACCACGAGCACATCGCGATCCGTCAGCCGGTCGATGACCCACTGGTTGGGCGTACCCGTCCAGCCGTTGGCGCGAGCCATGTCGCAGCTGGCCTCATAGTAATCCGGTCGGGTCGGCGCATACACCGCCGTCACGGCGCGGCCCACCAGCTTGCACTTGACCTGCCCCGCCTCGGTAAACTCCGGATGCAGGGATTTCATGGCGATGAACTGATTTTCATACCCCTGCACGAAGATGGGCTTCCAAAGCTCCTCCAGCGTCATGCCGTAGAGCGCATCGAGGTACTTGTCTGCCACCTTCGGGCGGCCATCCGGAAAGCGCTCCCCTTTCCACTGGGGCGTCATGGCGATAATATCGTCCCGATTGTCAAACATTGCTGCTCACCTCTGCGTTCTTTCTTGCGTCAGCTCCAGATGCGGTCATTGGAAAACTCGGTGTTCCACTCGTCAGTCGGCTCCCAGATAAATCAGCTCCGGCAGGAAGGTGACGACCGCCGGCACATAGGTGCAGATGAGCAGCACCAGGATGCACACCAGCACGTAGGGGAAAATCTCCTTGACCAGCTTGGTCGTGGAGCAGTTGACCGTGCCCGCGACGAGGAAATTGTAGTTGCCAAAGGGCGGGCTGATCGCACCGATGGCGCAGTTCAGGCACATGATGAGGCCGTAATGCACCATGTTCACGCCCAGCGCGGCGCCTACGGGGGCCAGCAGCGGCGCAATGACGATCATCGCCGCCATGCCGTCCATGAACATGCCCAGCAGCAGCGCCATGCTCAGCAACAGGAAGAGGTACTTGTTCGTGCACATCGCGGTCAGCGACTGCGTGAGGTAGTACGGGATGCGTTCCCAGCTCATGTAGTGGCTCAGCACGCTGGCCGCTGCCATAATGAGCATGATGGTAGCCGTGTTCAGGCCTCCGTCCAGCAGGATTTTGGGCAGGTCGCGGAGCTTGAGCTCCTTATAGACGAACTTGCCGACAATCAGCGAGTACAGCGCCATCAGCGCGCCGCCCTCCGTGGGCGTGCACAGGCCGATGCGCAGCGCCAGCACCAGGCCAAACGGCAGGAACAGCGCCCACAGGGCATCCATGAACAGCCGGAGAATCTCCTTCTTCGGGAGCATTCCATCGCGCGCCGCGCGGTAGCCCCGCTTTTGGGAGATGAAATAATTGAGCACCAGCATCCCCACACACAGCATGATACCAGGGATAAGGCCGGAGACCAGCAGCTTGCCCACCGACACCTGCATGATGCAGGCGTACACCACCAGGCCGACGCCCGGCGGAATGATGGGCGTGATGCAGGCCGATGCCGCCGTGACCGCAGCGGAATACTCCAGCGAATAGCCGTGCTTCACCATTTCAGGTACGAGCAGCTTGCACTCCATGGCAGCGTCCGCCGCGCCGGAGCCGGAGATGCCGCCCATCAGCGTGGAGAGCAGGATGTTGCAGTGGCCCAGACCGCCGGTCAGGTGGCCGACCAGCGCGTCCGCCAGCTTGAGCAGCCGCTCGGAGATGCCGGAGTAATTCATGATTGCGCCTGCGATGATGAAGAAGGGAATGGCCGCCAGTGAGAAGCTCTCCGCGCCGCCGATGAGCTTTTGCACCACGACGGTCATCGCACTGTTGGGGTCATTGTAGAAATAGGGAATCACGCACGCAATCATGGCGAAGGAGACCGGCATGCCCAGGATGAACAGCACCGCCAGAATCAGGATGGGATAGAGAATCATGCCTTGCCCTCCTTTTCCGCCTCAGCAAGCGCCTGCGCCTGTGAGGTGACAAACCGCTTTTTGAAGGTTTCACGATCGAAAACACCCGTCACAAAGAAGATGACCGAGTACACCGTCATGCTGGCAAAGCCCAGCACCGCCGCCAGATCCAGCCACTTGTACGGGATACGGCTGATGGACATGGTTTTACGGGAGGCCAGCGTGTACTTGAGGGACAGCCAGCACAGCACGCCGAAAAGCCCAATCTGCAGAGCATACATGCCCAGCTTGACGGCATAACGCAGCTTCGGTCCCATGTGGTCGGTCAGAAAATCCATGCCGAAGTGCTGATTGCGCTTGTAGGCCGCAGCGCCGCCGATAAAGGTCGTATACACCAAACAGAAATTGCACACCTCCGTGCCCCACGGGATGCCGTAGTTGAGCACCTTGCGTGCCAGCACCGTCACAATACAGACAACCAGCATCACGGCCACGGCAATCGCCGTGACAACCTCCTCCCAGTTGCGCACAAGCCAGAGCAGAGGATTTTTCCTTTTCTTCACAAGAATCCTCCTTATTAAGTACAGGATGGAAATGGTCGGAGCCGGGCCTCCTGACGGACACCCGGCCCTGTATGAATCACATGGTTCGATTCGGCTGTGCGGCGGCTCAGCGGCCCAGCGTCGTGGCGATGCGCTCCATCAGACCGTCGCTGAGCGTGAAGTCCTTCGCAGAATCCTCGGCGGCAGCGGCGAGAATCGCCTTGTCAGCCTCGGACGGCTCCACGAAGGTAACGCCCTGCTCTTCCATCTTCGCGCGGTACTCCGCCATGTTGTCGTCGTTCATCTTCTCGAAGATCTGGCCGCCATGATAGAAGGCGTCCATCACGACCTGCTGGTCAGCCTCAGTCATGCTGTAGAACAGATCGGCGTTCATGGACCACAGGCTCGGCGCGTAGG
>JALFHA010000352.1 GCA_022776785.1 Clostridiales bacterium
TGCTCTGAAACTGCTTTTTCTTTTGAACAATAAGGGAACATTGGGCTGCCGCCCAAACCTGCTTGAGGGATTTCATCCCTCAAACTCCCTTCTTCGCTTCGCGCTTATATTCGAGCTTTTAAGTGCAAGACAGTATAACACAATTCCCCCGCCGCCCTCTCCCTATAAGATAGGAAGGAAAGCGACGGGGGATTTCTTATGCCCTTTTGGTTTGGCGCTTACGCCTTCAGCGCGCTCTCCGGGCGTTTCTTGCGGCTCACGCCGCTCCACGCGTGCATAACCAGCGCCATGGCGATGACGCCATAGGAGACGAACACGCGGAAGTATTCGCCGATGGCCGCGTCGCCGAACAGATTCTTGCCGGCGCTCGGCGCAACGATGAAGAGCAGGTGGAACAGGATGCAGCCCAGCAGCGCCTGCCGGTTGGTGGCGCGCTTGATGGACGCGCCGCCGACGAGGATGGCCGCGCCAGCGTAGAGACCGACCTGCTCATGCGCGCCGTAGGTCTGGAAGGAGCCCATGTTCTGCACGAAGATGAGCTGACCCCAGCCCGCCAGCACGGTGGAGATCATGATGGCGATGACGCGGACGCGATCCACGTCGATGCCCGCTGCATTGGCGACGGTGCGGTTCTGGCCGACGGCGCGGAACTGCTGGCCCAGCCGGGTCTTCATGATACCCATGTTGAACAGGCACAGCGCCGCGATCACCATGAATGTCACCATCGGCACCTGAACCATCGAGAAGATCTGTGCGACGGCAGGGATCTGCACCAGCAGGCACAGCGCCGCGAACACGGCGAGGGTGATGCCGCCCTTCTTCGCGCTGAGCTTCTTCGTCGCCATCAGCGCGATGACGATGACGGCCACCACGCCGCAGACAATGAGCAGCGCCTGCACGAACGGGATGCGCCACAGGCCGTCCAGCGCGTACTTGAAGCCGCGCTCGGTGGACAGGTCGATGGTGTTCGCCACGCCCGTGGAGCCCTTGATGACGAGGCCAGGCGTCTTGAGCGGGATCAGGTTGCCGAAGATGAACAGGAACAGCAGCTGATACAGACCGTTGGCAAAGTAGCCAAGGATCATGCCGCCGATCATCTCCTGCCCCTTCATCTTGTTGAGCAGCTTGCCGATGAGGAAGCCGAAGAAGGAGGCCAGCGGGATGGTCAGCAGTGCGGCGAGGCAGAAGCCGCCGAGGCCGCTCACGCCCCACTCGACGACCCAGAGCGCGGCAATCTGCGCGGCCATCGCGCCGATGGTGACGGCGAAGTTGATGCCCATGCCCGCCACAATCGGGATAATCAGCGCGAGGACAAGGAAGGCGTTGCGCGAAAGCCGCCCGAACAGCTCATAGACGACGTAGGCGGGCGTCTGCCCGGAGACGGCCATGCCGCCGATGCACAGCAGCACGAACATGATTGTGACCGCGTTTTTGCGCAGCACTTCACCGAGGTTTTCCTTACGCACGCGATTCACCTCCAGACTTGGTCAGCGCGTAGAGAATGATGCCGTTGGAAATCAGGATGCGCAGGGTTTCGGAAATCGTGGAGCCCGGCACAAGCACGTTCGCCACGGGCATACCCAGCGTCAGCACGCCCTGGAACAGGAACGTACCGATAATCACATGGCTGATCTTGCAGCGGGAGGTGGACGCGCCGCCAATCAGGATGGCAGAGGCGGCGATGAAGCCCATCTGCCGCGGCGCGGTGTAGAGCTGCATGAAGCCGTAGCTCTGCGAATACACGAGGATGCCGATGGCGCCCAGCACGGTGGAGAGCATGGTGCCGATGATGCGCATCCTGTCCACGCTGATGCCGGTGGCCTCCGCGAAGCGCGGGTTGTTGCCCACGGCCTGCATGGCGATGCCGGTCTTGGAGCGGCTAAACAGCCAGACGAGGAAGCAGGCCAGCGCCATGAAGAGCAGAAGACCCGTCGGCACCTCAAAGCCGAGGATTTCAAAGGCGAACAGGTCATCCAGAATATGCGCGAAGTTGGTGGAATCCAGGCCGATGGTGTTGCGCAGGCCCGTGCCCAGCGGCCAGCGGAGCTTGAGCGACTTGAACGGCAGCACCAGCCACGCGATGCACATCAGCGAGACGATGGAGAAGCCGACGTAGGTTGTCACGCTCATCTCCTCGCCCTTGAGACGGTTGAGAAGCTGCGCGTAGACGAAGCCGCAGACAGCGGCCAGCGCGGCGCCCACGCCGATGGCGAACAGGAAGCCGCTCCAGCCGGGCAGCCCCAGCTCGATGGTCATCAGGCCACCGACGAGGCCGCACACCAGGCCGATGGGCAGGCCGAGGTTCAGGCTGATGCCGCACTGGATGCCCGGCACCATGGCCAGCACCATGATGGAGTTCATGCCCATGCGCACGATGGTGTTGGAGAGCAGCGTGGGCAGCGAGAGATCATACAGCAGCGCCATGAAGCACAGCAGGATGAAGAACAGGCCGATGATAACGCGCGGAATGCCGAGCTTGGCGACCAGCACGTCGTAAAAGAGCACGACGAGCCCGGCGATAATCAGCGCCAGACCGACGTAGATCATGTCGTCCGCATAGCGGATCATGAACGCGCCCGCCTTGTCGCTGACCGCCGCGCCGCTACCCGCGGCGATGTAACGGTCATACTGCACGGTGAAGCTGTCGCCGCGCTGATACACGATGTCGCCGATGGTGTCCTTGAGGGTCGCCAGCGCGCTGTCGTCGAGCACGGGATAGATCGTGCGCAGCGCCTCGCCCACGGCGGCGTACTGCGCATCGGCCTCGGCCAGCAGCGCGGTCATTTCCGCCGTCGCCACGAAGCCTGACATATCGACCTTGACCTCTTCCTCCTCGCCGACCTCCTCGCCCGCGGCGATCTTGGCCTCGCGCTCGGCCTCGGCGGCAGCCTTCGCCTCGGCGATATGCGCGGCGATGTAGTCCTCCTCAGCCGTCAGCGCAACCTCGTCGTAGGCGGCGAGCGCCTCGGCGTAGGCCGCTGCGGCCTCCGTCAGCGCGGTGGTATCCAGTGTGGAATAATCGGTGGTCGAGTTGGAGTATTTGGCGCGGGTCTCCTCCTCGGCCTTAGCCACGGCCTCGCGGATGGCGGACATGCCGCCGCCCGCCGCCTTGGCCGCAGCAGTCGCCTCCTTTTTGGCGATGGCAACGTAGCTTTCCACCACGCCGTCGCCGGTGGCGATGAGCAGGCTGCGGTTGCGCAGGTCGGAGATGATCTGAGCCCCCTTCTCGCTCGTGCGCTGCGGCATATTCAGCGCGCCGAGCACGATCAGCACGGCGGCGAGCACGCCCAGCACGGCCGCGACGGTGATTCTGACTTTGTTCTGCTTCATTGCGCGCTGCCTCCCTTCGTGCGGTGCTCGTCGGGCTTGATGCCCGACATCGCCAGACCGAAGTCCGCATCGGACGCGTCCGGCGAGAGAATATCGACCAGCTTGCCCTCGGAGACGATGGCGATGCGGTCACAGATGGAGCGCAGCTCCTGCAGCTCCGAGGAGACCATCACCACCGTCATCCCCTGCTCGCGGTTGAGCTTGACGAGCGTCTCGAGCACGAGGCGCTTGGCGCCGATGTCGATGCCGCGTGTCGGCTCGGAGACGAACAGGAAACGCGGGTTCATCGCCAGCGCGCGGGCAATGCACACCTTCTGCTGATTGCCGCCGGAGAGCGTGCCCGCGTGCTGCGTCGGGCCGAAGCAGCGGATGTCGAGCTCGCGGATCATCTCCTCGGCCTCCTTGCGGATGGCCGCGCTGTTGCGCAGCGTGAACGGGCCGAGCTTGTGCAGGTATTCGCCCTTGATCTGCATGGCGTTGAAGACGATGTTATCCTCGATGGACTGATCCAGCAGCAGGCCCACGCCCTTGCGGTCCTCGGAGACCATGGCGATGCCGCTGCGCAGCGCGTCGCCCGCGTTGCCCAGCTTAAGCTCCTCGCCGAACAGCTCCACGCTGCCCTCAGTCGGATAGAGGCTCATCACGCCGTTGGGAATGCCAATCTTGCCCTGACCGGCAAGGCCGCCGATGCCCAGGATCTCGCCCTCGTAGGCATCCAGCGAGATGCCGCGCACCTCCTCGCCCGGCATTTCGACGACGAGGTCCTTCAGGCGCAGCGCGACGCGCTCATGCGGGGCGACGCGCGGGGCCACATTCACCACACCCTCGCCCTTGCGGCCGATCATCAGCTCAGCCAGCTCGACGATGGAGGTATCCTTGATCTCGCGGGTGGCGGCCAGCTTGCCGTCGCGCAGGATGGTGATGGCGTTGGCCGCGCTCATCACCTCATCCAGCCTGTGGGTGATGAAGATGATGGCGATGCCCTTGGCGGCGATCTTCTTCATGACCTTGATGAGCTGCGCGGCCTCGCTCTCGGTGAGCACGGCGGTGGGCTCGTCAAAGACCATGAGCTTGATGCCGGTCTTGTCGATCTCGCGGGCGATCTCGACAAACTGCATGTAGCCGACGGGCAGGCCCGCGACCATCGTATATTCGTCAATGGACATGCCCACGCTGTCAAGGGCCTTGCGGGCATCCTCGGACATGGCGGTCATATCCAGCGTTTCCAAATTCTTGCCAAGCACACGGGAGACGAGGTTCGGGTGAGTGATTTCGCGGTTGAGCTTGATGTTTTCGGTGATGCTGAAGCCCGGCAGGAGCATGAACTCCTGGTGAACCATGCCGATGCCCTTGAGCATCGCGTCGTGCGGAGAGGCGATGTGCGTGGGTTTGCCGTCCAGCAGCACCTCGCCGCCAAAGCCGCCGGTCGCGTGAATGACGGGCATACCAAAGAGCACGTTCATCAGCGTGCTTTTGCCCGCGCCGTTTTCGCCCAGCAGCGCGTGGATCTCGCCGGGGCGAACCTTGAGAGAGACGCCGGAGAGCACGGTGTTCTCGCCGTACTTCTTCGTGATGTCCCGCATCTCCAGAACGTATTCCGCGGCCAATGTCATTCCTCCTTTGTCACAAATCTTAGGAAAAATGGAAAAGCGACCCGCCTCTACGCGAAGCGGGTCGGCTCTTACCGGTTAAATCGGTTTGCTCGCTCGCAGATTACTCGAGATAGTCGTTGAAATCGACCGGCGCGAGCAGAACGGTGTAGTAGTTGTCGAAGGTGGTGCCTTCCGCGTTGGTGTAGTTGGCGACCTTCGCGCCCGCGACCTTCTCGTTGAGCATCGCGGCCAGCTTCGCGCCGTCGTTGCGCTCGGTCACTTCGCCCTCGATGTAGGCCTTGGCGTACTCAACGCCGATCTCGATGATGGTCATCGCCACCGG